>NZ_JASONC010000035.1:0-7983 GCF_030217065.1 Corynebacterium sp. UMB4614 | reverse complement strand
GTGAGTATCACCGCCTACCGAAAACTTCATGTAGCGTGACCCGAAACTGTCCAACAAAATGTCCGCATCCCCTTTTGACCCTTAACCCGTCCTTTGCCTGAAATCGGTCGCGGTCGGTGCTTTCTGAGGGCAGAAACGCGCGAATGTCTGCGACGTTTCTGTGTGCTAAGGATTGTACCAGATCAGCTCTGGATGCAGCGGGGTGTGATGGAAAAAGGTAGACAGGGGGGCATGCCAACTATTACTCAGAACCTGGACAATAATTCCGACATCCCGCTGCTGACTATGAACGATGGGCGGCAGATCCCGCAGCTCGGTTTTGGTACCTTCCAGCTGTCCGGCGAGACCTGCTACAACGCCGTGCGGGCCGCGATCACCGCGGGCTACCGCCACATCGACACTGCCGCTGTCTACGGCAACGAGGAAGAAGTCGGTCGCGCCATTCAGGACGCCATCGATGCCGGCGAGGTGACCCGCGATCAGCTCTTCGTCACCACGAAGCTGTGGAACGATAGCCACGACCGTGTCGCCGGTGCCCTGGACGCATCCCTGGAGCGCCTCGGCCTGGATTATGTGGATCTTTACCTGATTCACTGGCCGGTCGAGAAGATCGGCATGTTCGCCACCGCCTACCGGGACATGGTGACCCTGCGGGAGCAGGGCAAGACCGCCAGCGTCGGCGTGTGCAATAGCTACCCAGAGGTCCTGGACAAGATGACCCAGGCCAGTGGTGATACCCCAGCTGTGAACCAGATCGAGGTTCACCCCGGTTTCAACCAGGATGAGCTGCGTGCTGAGAACGCCAAGCGCGGCATCTTGACCGAGTCCTGGTCCCCGCTGAAGCAGGGGCAGAACCTGGATAACCCGGCCTTCCAAGCCATCGCGGACGCCCACGGGGTGACCGTCGCGCAGGTCATCATCCGCTGGCACATCCAGCGCGGCGATGTGGTGATCCCGCGCAGCTCCAAGCCGGAGCGCATCCGCAGCAACGCGGACGTGTTCGGCTTCCAGCTCACTGAGGAGCAGATGCAGCGCATCACCGCGATCGAGGAGGGTGAGGCAGGCCGCCGCGGCCCGAATCCGCACACCTTCTACGAGGGCACTTCGCTGCAGAAGCAGTAGTTCTCCCGCGATCGGCCGAAACCGCCCGGCCGGTGTGCGTGAGCTTATGGGTGGGGCGTGGGCGCGCAATATTTTTCTCGGCGGGGCACACCTCACAGCGCCGGGCGCCGAAGTTTCACGGCCGCTAATCCGCAGCGAGCTCTAGGGCACGCGCGCGATGACCTCGGTATTCGGGATGAAGAACGCCGCGCCACCGGTGCCTGCCCATTGGGACCAACCGTCGGTGATCTGGGTCAGCGCCTCGCGGGTGACCGTGCCGAGCTGGCCGGTAACAAGTTCGCCGTCATCCGTCACCGCGGTATCGGGGAAGTCCTCGCCAAGCGCGGCGGCGGTCGTGCGGACGGAGTGGGGCGACATGCTGCGACGCGTCCACTTCTCGGCCAGGGCATCGCGCTCGGCCTCGCTGGCGTAGGCGGTCAGGCTGCCGGACACGCTGAGGTCGCTAAGCCCCGCGGAGTAGAAGGTATGCGGCAGCTGGCGACCCATCGCGGGGTTGCCGTCGTGGGTTGCCAACCCGACGGAGAAGGTCGCGCGCCAGCGGGATAGCCCCGGGTTGGGCGGGAACCACGTCATCGCGCCGAAGTCGGCGTCCCGCACGGCGATGATCCCGCCGGGCTTCGTGACGCGACGGAACTCCTGGAGTACGACCTGCGGGTCTGCGACGTGGTGCAGGACCTGGTGGCAGAAGACGACGTCGAAGGTGGCGTCCGCGAAGGGGAGCTGGTGGATATCCGCCTGCTGGAACGGGACGTCCAGCGACTTCTCCGCAGCGGGCTCAGTGGCCTCCGCGATCGCGTCAGCGGACTGGTCGACCCCGGTGACCTGGGCGGGCGCGCCGCCGAGTTGGGTGATGTGCTCGGCAAGGTTCATTGTGAGGGAGCCCTGCCCGCAGCCCGCGTCGAGCAGGCGGGTGTTCGCGCTCAGGTGGGGTAGCAGGAATTCGGGGACGTCGAGCGGCGCGGGGAAGGCGTGTGGGTGCGGCACGGTCTGTGCTGGAGGGGTTGGATTCTGGGCTTCGGGATTCATGGCTTCATGCTAGGTGAGTGGAATCCCCACCGCACTTAGGTGACATGTCACGTACGTTTGGGTTAAGGTTGAGGCATGCAATTCGGAATCTTCACCATCGGCGATGTCACCCCCAACCCTGTCACGGGGGACGTGCCCAGCGAGCACGAGCGCATCAAGAACACCGTCGAGATCGCGAAGAAGGCGGAGGCCGAGGGGCTCGACGTCTTCGCTACTGGCCAGCATCACAACCCGCCGTTCATCGCGCCCGCGAACCCGCCTGTGCTGATGGCCAACCTCGCCGCTCAGACTGAGACCCTCCAACTCTCCACCGCGACCACGCTGATCACCACCACCGACCCGGTGCGGATCGCGGAAGACTACGCCTACGTCCAGCACCTCGCGGAGGGACGCGTGGACTTGATGCTCGGCCGCGGCAACACCGGCCCCGTCTATCCGTGGTTCGGCAAGGACATCCGCAAGTCGATCCCCCTGTCCGTGGAGAATTACCACCTGCTGCGCCGCCTGTGGCGTGAAGAGGACCTGACGTGGAAGGGCGAATTCCGCACCCCACTGCAACAGTTCACGTCCACCCCACGGCCCCTGGACGACGTCCCACCCTTCGTGTGGCACGGTTCCATCCGCTCCCCGGAGATTGCCGAGCAGGCCGCGTACTACGGGGACGGGTTCTTCCATAACCACATCTTCTGGAACATCGAGCACACCCAGCAGCTGGTGCGCCTGTACCGGCAGCGCTTCGAACATTACGGGCACGGTGCGGCCGACCAGGCGATCGTGGGGCTGGGTGGGCAGATCTTTGCTGCCGATACCGAGAAGGAAGCAAAGGCGACCTTCCGGCCGTACTTCGATAACGCCCCGGTCTACGGGCACGGCCCGTCGCTGGAGGAATTCGAGCGCATCACCCCGCTGACGGTCGGCACCCCGGAGCAGATCATCGAGCGTTACCTGGGCTACGCTGACGCGGTAGGCGACTATCAGCGCCAGCTCTTCCTGATCGACCACGCCGGTCTACCGCAGGAGATGGTGCTCGAGCAGATCGAGATCCTCGGTCGGGAGATCGTGCCGGTCCTGCGGGAGGAGTTTGAACGCCGCCGCCCGGCGCACGTGCCCTCCGACCCGCCGACCCACGCCACACTGGTGGCGGAGGGGCCGGACTCCCCGCACCGGCAGGTGCAGCCCGCGCAGGTTCAGTAGCTCGGCAGTGGTAGTAGCCGGGTGAGCCGCGCAGGTCTAGGATCGCCGCTGGAAGTGCAAGGAAAGGATGGAGCAGAAGAGTTCATGAACTCACTCATCGTTCTTAACGGAGGATTGGGTAGCCCGTCGACGACCCGCAAGCTCGCCGAGCGTATCGCCGGTGCCGTGGAAGCCCAAGTAGGTCGCCGCGGGGAGTCCGTGGCCGTGGAATACATCGACATCCGCGAGTACGCCGCCGACCTGGCCACGATGATGACCACCGGGATCGCCTCGGAGAAGCTCAAGGCGGCCCAGGATAAGATCACCGCCGCCGACGCGATGGTCGCCGCGAGCCCAGTCTTTGCTGCTAGCTATTCAGGCCTGTTCAAGATGTTCATGGACGCCCTGGATCCGGACGCGATCACCGGCATGCCTGTGATCATCGCCGCCACCGCCGGGACGCCGCGGCACTCCCTGATGCTGGAATACGCGATGCGCCCGCTGCTGAGCTACCTGCGCGCGGACGTCATGAGCACTGCAGTTTTCGCAGCCACTGATGATTTCGGTGGCGAGGAGAACCTCGACCGGCGCATCGAACGCGCCGCCAGCCAGCTCGCCGACGAGATCGTGCGGGTCTCCGGCGGCGTGGAGGGGCTGGGGCCTTCTTCGCAGGTCAAGCGCAGCTCCGGCAATGACGTGGCTGCGGACGTGCCGGATTTCCTGAACCTACTCTCCGGCCACGACGGCAACTAGTCTCTCGGGGGCAGATTGCCGTCCATGATGACCTTCTTCTTCGCGTGATCCCAAATAAAGTTCACGTGTGCCCGGCCGGAAGGTCGATCCTTCGGGTCGCCGGGCTTGGCGTAGTAGTACGTCACGGAGACCGCCTGCGTGTTGAGTAGCTTCATGTCGGGGGCGAAGCTGCGGGGCTCAGGCGTGGCGGTGCCTAGGTACTGGTCCTTGTGGAAGAGCATGATGTGGTGCGGACTGGTAGCTGTTGCGCCCTCCACGGTGATGTCGATGGGGGAGAGTTCGGCCCAGGGGTCGTAGAGGCCGATGCCGGCGCGCTCGGTGTCCCACGAGCTCTCGGTGGAGGGAGGTGCTGGGAGCTTATCGACATGTGTGGCCACGAGTTCTTGGGCGGAGAGGTTGCCACACTGCGTGCGGGGCTCGGTGTCGCGCGGCTTCCTGGTCGGCTCCGGCTTGTGCTTGGGGGAGCTCTCTGTGGTCTGCGGCGCTGTCGCCGTGGTTGGGACGACGCTGCTCTGGCTGGCGCTCGTTGGTGCGCTGTTCCCGGTGGCGTCGGTGGTGGAGTCGTCGCCGCTGCACGCGGCCAACGTTCCCGCGAGAGCGCAGGAGAGGGCGAGGGCTAGCGCGACATTGTGGTGCCTCATGCTTTGAGATTAATGCACATCCCAGGCCAGGGGTAGGCCTGGGATGTGGGTGGTTCCTGTTGTAGCGGGGCGCCAGTCGGCGGCGCGTGACCTAGCCCCGTGGCGGCAGATTGCCGTCCATCACGACCTTCTCCTGCCCCGGGTCCCAGGTGAAGGTCGCGTGGGCTTCGCCGGAGCGCATAGCGTTGGCCTCGCCGGGCTTGGTGTAGAAGTAGGTCACCGCGATCGTCTGGTCGTCGACCCGTTTCATGGCCGGCGTGAACCCCTGGGGCTCGGCGGTGGCGGTGCCCAGGTACTCGCCCCGGTGGAAGAGCATAATGTGATGCGGGGTTGACCCTGTAGCTCCCTCAAAGGTGATGTCGATGGGGGAGAGGTCGGCGCAGGGATCGTAGAGACCTGTGCCCGCGAATTCAGTGCTCCATTCTTTATCGGCGAAAAATGGCGGCTTCTGAACCTTGCCCACATTCTGTGCCAGCGCCTCCTCGGCGGAAAGGTCTCCGCACCGCTTGGGGCGGGTCTTTTTGCTTGGCTCGCTCTCCTGGGCCTTTCTCGTTGGCTTCGGCTTGGCCCGGTCCTTGCTTTCCGCGGGCCGCGTCTTCTTCACCGTCTGGGTGATGGTGACAGGCGAACTGGAGTCGGCGGCATCGCTGCCGTCACTGCTGCACGCGGTCAGTCCTCCCACGAGGACGCAGGAAAGAGCCAGTGGTAGCGCAACATTGTGGAGCCTCATGGCTATGAGATTACTTCGCCCCAGGTAGGAAGCCGACCTGGGGGAGAGAGGGGGCAGCCTTGGCAGGCCAGGACTAAGGCTTCGGCGGCAGTTCGCCGTTCATGACGACCTTCTCCTGCGCCGGATCCCAGGTGAAGGTGGCGTGGGCTTCGCCCGAACGTTCAGCGTTAGCTTCGCCGGGCTTGGTGTAGAAGTAGGTCACCGCGAGGGTCTTCCCATCGACCCGCTGGATGTCGGGGGAGAAGCCCTGCGGCTCGGCGGTAGCGGTGCCCAGGTACTCGCCCTTGTGGAAGAGCATGATGTGGTACGGGCTGGATCCGGTTGCGCCGTCGATGGTCAGCACGATGGGCGAAAGATCAGCACAAGGGTCGTAGAGATCCGTGCCGGCGTACGACGTGTTCCACGTCCAGTCAGTGCCCTTTGGGGAGGCGAGCTTGCCCACGTTTTGTCGGAGCGCCTCCTCGGCGGGGAGGTCTCCGCACTGCTTATCCGGCTTCTTGCCCGGCTCGCTCTCCTGTGCCGGGGGCTTCCTCGTCGGCTCAGGCTTCGGCTGGTCCTTCGCCTCCGAGGGGTTCGACTCCTTCATCGTCTGGGTGACGGTTGCCGGCGAGCTGGCATCGGTAGATTCGGTGGCGGTGCCATCATCGCTGCACGCGCTCAGCGTTCCCGCCAAGGTGCAGGAGAGGGCGATGGATAGTGCAACTTTTTGGTACCTCATGCCCCTGAGGCTACGCCCCTAAAAATGCTTTGTCAGCAAACGTTTATGCGTTTAGAAGGGTGTATTTTTTGTCGAATAGCAACGAGAATAGAGGTACTGTCAGTCCTCGCTAGAGGACTCAATACGTCAGAAAGTCGCCTCATGACTCGTTCAGTGAAACCTGTGCCCGCTCCGGCTACTGCCCCAGTGGAATCGGGTTCTCGCCGCGCCTACCTGCTGGCGACAATTGTTTTGCAGGCTCTCGTCGGCCTGTGCTCTGCGGTCGCATTTACTCTTGCCGAGTCGGTGTCCTGGCCCCTGGTTTGGGCTGCGACTGTTCTCGCCGCCTTTCTCCTGTTTCTGGCTCTGTGGAGGTCGGGGGTTCTGGTCCTCAACGCGCTAAACGGGGTCGGGGCCGCGTGTTTTCTCGTCGCATGGGGCTCAGCGCTCTACTACGAGTACAGGCCCTCGCAAGGAGACGGAGTGGTGATCAATCCCCTGCCGGTGATCCTGCTCCCGGTGGGAGCGCTCATCGGCGTCGTCGCGATCGGCGTTGCCGTGACATACCTGAGAAGGGGCGCCCGGACTCTCTCCGCAAAAGCCTGATCGGTGGCGGGTGTGGTGTCGTGTTTTCTGCAACCTGAGCGGGGTCAATAGGCACGGCGGACCAGGCGGCAACCGTTCTGGAAACCGCACGTGCTGAGGGGCTGACCAGCCAGGTGCGCCTGTTCGTTCCGGAGGATACTGACCATGCGTGGCAGGCCAGCGAGCGCTAGGTTTGCGAGCAAGCGTTAGGCTCTGGCTTGTGCTTCCTCTTGCTCAATCTCAGCATTGAATTCGCGCTTCGAGGACTGCCACTGGTCCTCGGTCATGCCGATCCGCCAGTAACCAGAAATCGAAACGTCGGCGCGGGGGATCTCCGAGTCGACGAAGAGGAAGCGGCGCATTTCCTTAATCATCTCGGCGACACCGTGGATAAACCAGCTGGTCTTCTTACCCGTTGGCACACCGGCCGAGCGCACCACGCGAGAAAGCTCCGTGCCGTGGGTTGCCCCATCGCGGATAACCCAATTGACGTCCACGCCCTCGCGGGTGGGGAGTTCAAACTTCCGGTCCTCTGCCTCGATCTCGATGAAGGCGGTCGCCGTGGCGCCCTCGGGGAGGTGCTTCAGACCCGCGCCGATGGCTGGTGCAGCGGACTCATCGCCGACGAAGATAAAGTGCTCATATTCTTCGCCGGGGCCCCACGCTCCACCCGGGCCGAAGAAGCCGATCTTCGCCCCAATTTCGGCCGCGCGCGCCCAGGGCGCAGCCAGTCCGGAATCGCCGTGGGTGACAAAATCGACGTCGAAATCCCCGGTTTCTGGGTCCAGATTAATCAGGGTGTAGGTGCGGGTGACTGGCTGCTTATCCCTGGGCTGCTCCTCACGAACCTTCTCGATATCGAATGGCCACGAGTAATCAGCGCCCTCTGGGGCGAAGAGCAGCTTGATGTAGTGGTCGGTAAAAGCCAGCTCCTTGCCTACAAAAGCGGGGGAGTTCAAGCTCAAACGAATGAGATCCGGAGAGAGCTGGCGGCGGTCAGTCACGGTTGCTTCGTTGGCCTTACGGGGTTTGCGCTTCGGTGCTGCGCTTCGAGCCTGGTCAGCCATGATCATCACTGTCCTTCAAACACTGGGGTGCTGTGGGGGCGCCCGCGTCTTTTCTTAGGTAAGGCTAACACAATTAACGGTGATGGGTTGGTGGGGCTCGTGATGACCAGTGGGCGGATTCTAGGGGTCGTTGCAACATTTCCTAGCTTTCAGCTAAATCTAACAGCTCCGCCATCCGCTCCGCAGGAG
>NZ_JASONC010000034.1:0-9537 GCF_030217065.1 Corynebacterium sp. UMB4614 | reverse complement strand
ACAACACAGGAACATAGCGTTGATCACACAATAAAAACGGAGCTTTCTTGGCTCCCGCCCCAAGTTGCAACAGCACCTTCAACTGCCTCTGTCTAGTCTAGATGTAGTTGAACGGGTTTGTGAACACCCACTCGGCGAAATGCTCGCGATCGGCTCCTCCGGACCACTGTTCACATCAACGACCGTTTGTTGAACGGCGGTGTGAGTCAGCCCCAGCCCTGCGACGCCACGAACCGTCTTGGGCGGCGGATGCGAGGCGCAGGCCTGCCCATCACGCCGAGTCCCGTCGGACATGGGCACATAGCCCCGCGCCCGCCAGGCCGAGTGCCGGTACGAGAAGCGCGACGGCAGGAGGCCACACGGACATGCCTGCAGGGGCCTCTCCAAGTGCCTGGGCGAGGAGCATGTGGCTGGCGTTGAACGGCAGCCACGGCGTGATCGCCTCGAGCATCGGGACCATGGACGCGAGCTGTTCGATCAGGAGCATCCACGTGATCGGCGCGGCGACGGACACCGCGACGGAGCGCGTGAGGACGGCAAGCGCCGTCGCCATCGTCGCCCACAGGAGAACGACGAGGAGGTAGGCCGCGAGGTAGGCCCACCCTCGCGGCGACATGGCCAGCCCGTCGGGATAGAACGTCGCCGCGACGAGCGCGAGGCCGATGCCGACGACGTACGCGAATGCGAGGAACGCCCACTGGACCGCTGCCTGTGCCACCAACGAGGCCCATCGACTCTTCTGCGTGAGGAAGGACAGCGCCGTCGACCCCGCATTGATCTCGGTCGCGGTGTGTGTGCCGGCGAACACGATGGCCAGCACATGGAAGATGCTCACGCACTTGCCCAGATCACCGGCGTCGATCGGCCCTCGATAGGCCGGGTCGTAGACGATGCCCATCAGGACGATGGGGCCGACGCAGCAGCCGATCAGCAGCGCAGCGAAGATGCCTGTGGAGCGCACGGTGAGCAGTCGGCGCACCTCAGCTGTCAATGCTCGTGTCATCGCTCGGGCCTTTCTTTGCCATGTTCGGCTTCGGATGATCGGTCGGTGAGGCGGAGGAATTCCTCTTCCAGCCGGATCGGCTTGTCCGTCAGGGCAGTGATGAGCACGTCGAGGTCTCGGCAGGTCCGCGAGAGCGTGAGCGCGTCGGGGACCGTCTCGTCGAATGTCACGCAGAGTCCCTCGGGCAGTGCGGTTACGGGGACCCGCAGTCCGCGCAGAGCCTGCTCGACGCGTTCGTCGTCGTCGGTGCGGAGGAGCGCTTGGCGGCTGCGCGCGTGCAGAAGATCGGCGACGTCCCACTGGCCGAGCAAGCGGCCGTTGTCGATGACGACGAGGCGGTCGGCGAGGGTCTCCATCTCGCCGAGCAGGTGGGAGGAGACAAGGACGGCGTGGCCGCTCGCGGCGGCATCGCGCAGGAAGGCGCGCATCCACTCCATCCCCTGCGGGTCGAGGCCATTCATCGGCTCGTCGAGGACGATGTTGCGCGGTCTGCCCAGCAGGGCGGCCGCGAGCCCCAGGCGCTGCTTCATCCCGAGCGAGTAGCCGCCGATCCTGCGATGAGCTGCCTGGGTCAACGCGACGGCCTCGAGTACCTCCCAGGCGCGGCGGTCGGGTAGGCCGGCAGAAGCAGCGATGGTCGTCAGGTGCGCCAGTCCGGTCCGGCCGGGGTGGAACCAGGAGGCGTCGAGGACGGCTCCGACGACCTCGGCCGGCCTCGTCTGGGCGGTCAGCGGGAGCCCGTCGATGAGCACGGTTCCGGTGGTGGGCTTGTGGAGCCCGAGGAGGCATCGCATGGTCGTGGACTTGCCGGCTCCGTTCGGGCCTAGGAACCCGGTGATGGATCCGTCGGGGACCGTGAAGCTCAATCCTTCAACAACGGTCACCTGGCCGTAGCGCTTCGAGAGACGGTCGACCTCGATCATGCGCGCCCGCCCTGGGACCGGCTGGCCGAATCCGGATGGCCGTCCCGTCCGCCAGTCAGACGCCGGTCCAGCACCGGCGACGCCGCGGCGACGACGGCCGCGACGACGAGGGCACCGAGCGCGAGACCGGAGAGCACGTCGTGGACGTAGTGGACTCCGGCGGCCACTCGAGAGGCGGCGATCGCCAGCGCGAGAGGCAACGCGAACCAGGCGAGGCGGGGGACGACGAGGATGCAGGCGGTGGCGAAGGCAGCGGCCAGGACGGCGTGATTCGACGGCCACGACCAGTCCCCGCTCCCGGGGCAGCTGAGCACAGTGGCAGTGTCGACGACGCTGCAGGGCCGCGGCTCCTCGACCAGCAGCTTGACGGCCTCGCTCAATCCGTAGGCCGTGATCACGCCGAGTCCAGCCAGCGCCAGGAGCCAGAACCGCCGGCGCTCGCGCAGCCAGCACCAGAGAGCGAGGACGCCGGCGGTCGCCACGAGGGCAAGCAGACCGAATTCGGCCACGGATCCCACCGCCGAGGCCAGTGCCGAGCCCTCGGCGAGACCGGCGACAGCGGTGAAGAGGCGCTCACGCACCGGATACGTCGCGAGAGCGAGGGCAGCAAGAGCTGCGACGGCAATCAACAGCGCGGGCCACGGCACGGGGCGGGACGAGGATCTGCGCGACGTCGAAAGCGTGCGCGTCGAAGTTTCGTGAGTCATGAAATCCACGCTATGGACGCGGTTCGGCCTCAGAATCTGCCATGCGGGGCGACTCGTCTATGCCCACGGTCATACCGGCGAGGTGCTGCGCACGCCCGATCGAGGGAGGCGGCGAGCCCACGGTCCCCGGTAGAATGGAGCGCATGACCCTAATTGATCGTCTGTCTGCGCGCCGGAGCGTCGACGCGCTAACGGCGATCGGTTTCGGGGTGCTGGCCTCCGCGCCGGAGCCGGGCCTCTTCATGGCCCTGCTCACCGGCATCGCCGCGATCGCAATCGGGCTCTGGTCCAGGGGTCCGCGCGCGGGCCTGGGAGGACTGGCAGTGCTGGTCGTCGTGAGCATGGCCCGGGCCACGTGGCTCGACGGGCACTGGCTCTACGTCGCGGAGGAGTTTCCCCCGGCGCTCATGCGCGCTGGTGTGCCCTGGCTGATCGGTCTCGCCGTGCGCCAGTACATCGTCCTCGGGCGGAGGGCAGACCGCGAGCGAGAGCTGCGGCAGGTCCAGCGCCTGGCCGAGCTCAAGGAGCGCGCCACCGCCGACCGGCTCGCCCTCGCGCAGTCGCTGCACGACGACCTCGGCCACTCGTTGAGCCTCGTCGCGCTCAATCTCGGACGGCTCGAGATCGACCCGGCACTGCCCGAGAGCGCCCGCACCTCGCTCTTACACGCCCGCAACGACCTCGCCCACGCGGTCGAACGCCTGGGGGACTCCGTCTCCGACCTCAGATCCGGCGCTCCCGTGCTGCCAATGGGCGCAGCATCTGTCGATGCACTGCTGGCCCGGGCCCGCGCAGCCGGTGCGCGCATCACCGTGCAAGGACTGCCGGAACCCAGGCGGCTGCAGGACTTCGGAGGCGAGCAGGTCACGAGGGTCCTACAAGAAGCGATCACGAACGCAAGCAGGCACGCTCCCGGCACCCCGATCGACATCACCGCTGCCGACGTCGGTGCCGAGCTGCGTCTGAAGATCGAGAACGCCCTCGGCGAGACTCCTGCCGACGCGCACACAGCGGGCACGGGCCTGAGCACTTTGGAAAGTGAGCTCCGCGCCCACGGCGGAGAACTCGCCGCGGAGAAGACGGACAGTGCGTTCGTCCTCTCTGCGGTCCTCCCGACTCGCCGTCAGGAGCAGAGCACGCACGATGATCGCGCTGTGGAGGCGACGAGAGACGTCGATGAGAGCTCGACCGGCAGAACGAAGCTCCGCCAGCGACTGATTCTCGCCTCGACCGCGGCGATCGTCGTCGTCGGGCTCGCAGCGGTCGAGGCGCTGACGGTGGTGCAGAACCACCGCGCGCTGCTGTCGGCAGGGGCCTTCTCAAGCATCAGCGTCGGAGACGCGCGGGCGGAGACCGAGCGGATCCTGCCCGGCCACGAGCTGCCGGCCAGGCGGGGCGAGAACCGACCGGACGACTGCCACGACTACGCCGTGACCGCGAACACCTTTGACGACGCTGCCGGGGACGTGTACCGGATCTGCTTCGCGCAGGACGAGGTCTCCAGCACCGAGTACATCGCAGGAGGACAACGATGACAGCGACCGAGGCCCCGGTCAGAGTCCTGGTCGCCGACGACGACCCCCTCGTGAGGACCGGCATCGTCGGGATCCTCGACACCGATCCCGCCATCGAGGTCGTAGCCCAGGCCGCCGACGGAGCAGAGGCCCTGCGCAAGATCGACGCGCACCGTCTCGACGTCGCCCTCTTCGACATCCAGATGCCCGGGATGAGCGGACTCGACGCGCTGCAACGGCTCCGCTCCGACGGGAGCGCGCTCCCCTGCCTGTTCGTCACCACGTTCGGGGAGGACGACTACATCGCCGAGGCCATCCGGCTCGACGCAGACGGGTTTGTCCTCAAGTCCGGCGATCCGCGCCAGCTGATCGCCGGTGTGCACGCCGTCGCCGGTCGCGGAGCGTTCTTCTCGCCCTCGGTCGCCCGGCGTCTGCTCGACTCCGGCGTCTCGACGACGTACACCCAGTACGCGAGCGCCGTCGAACGCTTCGAACGCCTCACGGCTCGCGAGCGAGAGATTCTGATCCGGCTCAGCCAAGGAGAGACGAACGCTGAGATCGCGAAAGCGCTGCACCTCGCTCCCGGCACCGTCAAGGTGCACGTTTCCGCGATCCTGCGGAAGACTGAAGCGCGCAACCGCGTAGAAGCAGCCCTCATCGCCCTTCGCGCCGGACGAGCCTAGATCTTCTCGGGACGACGACGATCAGGCTTCGTCGTGCCGGAGCTTCGGAACGTCCGCGACGAGACCTTCGATGGTGTCTTCGGGGCGGAGACAAGCGCCGCGCAGAGGAGGTCGAAATCTGCCACGGCACCATTGTTCCCGAGTCGCGTCCGACCCTGCTCGCGCGGAGAAGGTCCCGGAGTAGATCTGGGGGCGTTCTTGTGGTCATTCTCAGAAGACGAAGTCGGCGGCTGTCTCGCCGACCTCGGCGCACATCGAAGCGACGTTGCTCGCCTCGATGTCGGTCCTGGACGTCGCAACGTCCGCGAAGTTCTTCAAAGTGTCCTCGGTGATCTCGACGCGTATCGATTCCGCCGCGACGTTCTCCAACGGCGACTTGCCGATCCACGTCGCCTCGAACGCTGCTCCATCGCCGCCGTCGACCCGCTCGAGGGTGGCGACGCCCTCGGACTTCGTCTGGCCGGCGCAGTTGACGATCCCGTAGGTGACCTCGCCCGCCTCCTCGTCGAGCACCCAGCGCTCAAGCGCGGGCGAGAAGTTCTGGATCGCGCGGAGATACTGGACATGCCCGTCCTCGACGCCCAGGTCCGCGGTTGCGCCCGACTTCTCGCCCTGGCCGCCTTCCTCGGTGCTCTCGTCGCCGGTCTCCTCGGCCGGGGTCTCCGGCTCGGTAGGCTCGGTAGCCGGTGCCGAGGGGACTGGATCCTGCGCTTCGGCATGGAACGCGGCGCGGTCCTCGTCGTCGCCGGGGTAGCTGCACCCGCTGAGCGCGAGAGCAGCGGCGGCCAGCAGTGCTGCGCCGATGGTCGTGATCGCCGCCTTCGTCATCAGACGTCACCCCTCTCGGCATCGGGCGTACCAGTGGTCGTCTTCACCTGGAGGCCCGACTTCGTCTTCATCTTCGAGACCAGGTTCGTGAACAGCTGCGGCGCGACGATGAAGGACGCGATGAGCGCCGAGGCGGCTCCGGCGATCCAGACGTTGCTGAAGATGCCGAGCGCCACCGAGAGTCCCCAGCGGAAGATCATGTAGCCGACGGTGAAGCCGAGCGCCAGCAGCGCCATCCGCCAGATGGGCGAGCGGCCCTGGAACTCCTGGAACTCGCGCCAGGCGGTCTTGAGCAGGCCGCGCGTCTCGCCGAAGTCCTTCCGGTTCTTCTCCGGGACGACGATCAGCCCCGCCTTGAGCATCATCGAGATGAGCTGCATGAAGAAGAAAAACAGGCCGGTCGCAGCCAGGTCCAGGGCTCCGGCGTTGGAGATCGCCCAGGCGGCCATGCCGACAGCGCCGCAGGCGAGCAGGGTGCCCAGCACCGTCCAGGCGTGGTTCTCGGGGCCGCCGCGGTCGAGCTTGATGTTGATGTTCTGGTCGGACATGGTCCTCACTCCTTCGTCTCGTCCAGCTTCGCGGGGCCGGAGATGATCTTGATGGCGTCGTTCGGCACGGGAGCGACGCTCTGCTGTGCCTCACCCGCCGTAGAGGAGGCCGACAAGCTGCTTCGCCATGTCCGCGGCGTCCGCCGCGATGAAAATCTCGTCATCGGTATCCAGAATCAACGCCACGGTCTCTTAGACCTCCGACCCCGACCGCCGGTTCCCGGCGGCGCCCCTGCCAACGCTTTTCACACTTTCTGGTGCCCTCCAAGACGAAAAGTCAGTTGCCGAAGAAATCTCTCTGTGAAATCTCCCTGCTATATTTGCAACAAGTTGCCCAATGGGGTGTCCAGGTGGTCGCCGTGGTGATTGACAGGAGGTGGCGGCGTGCTGACTATCGCGAAGATGGGTGCACATTCCGTGGCCTATTATCAGTCCACGGTTGATGAGAATCGGGGGCCGGATTCGTACTATTCCGAGGACGGAAAGCAACCGGCTTCGGTGTGGCTTCGGGGTGAAAAACTCTCCGAGGTTTCGGCATTTTTGGGCACTGACAACGGTGCGATTGTGTCGGGAAAAACGGTTGAGAATTGGTTCAATAAGGCGGTTGCTCCGAGCGGTGCGGGGCTTGGAAATGCTCCGCGAAAGGATAGTGTTCCAGGCTTCGATCTGACTTTTTGTGCGCCGAAATCTGTCTCCTTGTTGTGGGGTATGGGTGCAGATTCTGACGTGCGTGGCATCGTCGATGAGGCCCACCAGGCGGCAGTATCCCAGGCGCTGGATTACTTGTCGGAGCATGCCGGCTACACGCGAAAGCAAGTAAAAGAGCCGGCCGGAAAACGTCTTGTCGTTGAAAAGTTGGCGGGTATTTCGGGCGTGAAATACGAGCACCGCACTTCACGTGCGGGCGACCCGCACGTGCATTCACACGTGTTGTTGGCGAATAAACAGCTATGCCGAGACGGCAAAGTTCGCACGCTCGATGGGGTGAGTTTGTACCATGAGGCGCGCGCGGCAGGCATGGTGTATCAAGCCACGGTGCGTGAAATCTTGAGCCAGAAACTCGGCGTGGAGTTCGGCGACGTGGTCAATGGATGCGCTGAAATTGTCGGTCTTGATGACCCAGAATTGATTGCGTCGTACTCGACCAGGGCGCGTGAAATCGACCAGTGGCAGGCCGACAATGGGCTTGAAACCCGTGCGGCCTATGAGCGTATCGCGCAGAAAATTACCCGGCGTACCAAGGACACCGACACCCCACTAGAGGAGTTGGAAATCGAGTGGGCGCGTGCTGAACACGGCGCGCAGGTGCGTGAGTTTGTGGCCGGACTTGAGCCGAAAAATGAAGCAGATGCGCGTGAATCTTCCGAGGATTTCTTGCCGAAACCGTCCCAAATTTTGGCGGAAGTTGCCGCAGAACGCTCCACGTTTACCCGCGCTGATGTAGCCGAGATAGTAGCAGAACTTATCCGCCCCGGTGCCATATCCCCGGAGGATATGACGGTTACGGTTGAGGGGCTGGTTGATGCTGCGTTGGCTGCGCACGGTACATGGTCGGTGACCCCGGAGAAGTCCCGCGAGCTGGATAGTACCCAGCGTGAAGGTTCGCAGAAGTACACCACTGTCGAGGTGGTCGACGAGGTTGAACGTGGCGTTGATATGGCTACCGCGCGCGTGGAGCGCGGGGTTACCGCCGAGTCGATTCAACCGGTTGAGGGTGAGCTTTCGCCTGCGCAGGCTGATGCTATGCGCGCGGTTGTCGGCTCTGACTATTTGGCTTCTGTGGTGGTCGCACCGGCTGGTGCCGGTAAAACGTCTTCACTTAAATCTGCACATCACGCATGGAATATGGCGGGCAAGCATGTTATTGGTCTAGCTCCCACCGGCAAGGCGGCGGATGTGATGGTCGGTGAGAATGTGGCTGATGAATCCATGACGATTGCGCGTGCTTTTGTTGGCACAGACGATCTGATACCGGAGCATACAGCGGTGAAGCTGGGCTGGAACCGGGACACCGTTGTGGTTGTTGATGAAGCCGGTATGGTGTCTAACCCCGATACGATCCGTGTGCTGGAGACTGCCACTGCTGCCGGCGCGCGCGTGGTCTTTGTGGGAGACCCAGAACAATACTCGGCGGTGAAAGCTCGTTCTGGCTTGCTGGCTACCTTGTCTCATGAATTGCCTGATGCCGTTGAGCTACGCGAGGTGTTCCGCCAGCGTGATGCGGGTGAGCGTGAAGCATCGAAGTGGCTGCGCGGTGGCGAGGAAGCAGACGTTTCTCGTGCCGCCGAGTGGTACATGCAGAACAAGCGCCTGCACGCAGGATCGGTTACGGCAATGATGGACGATGCGTTGGCCGGGTGGCGTGATGATACTGCCGCAGGAAAGCAGTCCTTGCTGGTTGCAGCAACCCGCGACCAGGTCACTGCGCTCAATGCTGCGGCGCAGAAGATTCGCGCCGAGCGCGGCGAGATTAACCCTGAGCACCGCCTAGGTCTGTCCGATGGACTGACAGCCGGTGTCGGTGATGTCATCCTGACTCGTCGCAACGATGCGAAGTTGGTGACCAGCAACGGCGATGTTGTCCGCAATGGTCAACGCTGGGTCGTTGATTCCATCGGGAAAGACGGTTCCATTACGGCCCGACGGTGTGATGATGATTTAGCCACTGTGACACTAAACCGCGACTACCTCGATAAACACACCCAGCTGGGCTATGCCGCTACTGGGCATAGTTCCCAAGGCGCGACCGTGGATGTGGCCCGCGTTGTTGCTGGTGTGGGCAACCTAGATAAGTCCAGTGTTTACGTTCCTATGACCCGTGGGCGTGAGGGCAACTTCCTCTATATCGCCGAGACCCAGCCGGGAGATACCGAGACCGGGCATGGCCAGGTGAGCCAGATTATCCGTCGTGAGTCTGACGAATACGCCCGCGACCTGCTGGTGTCCGCAGGAATGCGCGAGCAAGGCGATAAGACACCCCAGGCGCTGTTTGGGCAGGCCAAGCAGGATTGGGAGCTGACCAAACTCGTCAACCAGCCTTCCCAAACGGATACCGATAACCCGTTTTTCGGCACCGACATGGGTGAGTACATGCGCAGCTTTGCCGCTAAACGCGAAGCGCGCTTTGCTGACTTCCATGCTCGCGCCCAGGCCAACAACGCCGATGAGGTGCCAGAACCGGAATCAGGCAACGAGTACAGCGTTACACCGTCCAATGACGCCGTGGAGCGTATCGATGCCGAGATAGAACGGGTGGTGCTGTTGCAACTTGGGGCGGGAGCCAAGAAAGCTCCGTTTTTATTGTGTGATCAACGCTATGTTCCTGTGTTGT
>NZ_JASONC010000033.1:0-9717 GCF_030217065.1 Corynebacterium sp. UMB4614 | reverse complement strand
GCGTCAGAGTAGACTGCATCATCATGTTCCAAGTCATGTATAAAAAATCAAACAAATTCCACACACACAATGTGTGTTAGAACCGTTGATCTGCTTGGTTCATCACGCTATTGAGTTCTCAAACAACATATGCACACAACACTCCACAACCACAACACTGTGGCGCTTCACGTTGAGGCGGATTCCGAGCCTATCACCCACATGAACCAGAAGCAAACCGGAGGAAAACTCACGATTACTCACCGTTCACCAAAGCTTGGTGATAAGGAAACAAGACCGAAGGGGAACCCAACCACCCGGCATCAGCGCCGGCGGCCTTGCAGATCAATAATCTACACACACCCCACAACAAACACAAAACCCCAGGTCAGAGTTCGTTCTGACCCAGGGTATCGATGCTTATGCCCCGCGTTAAGCGGTAACCGCCTGCGCTGCTAGCGCCCCACCCGGCGAATGTCCGCGCCGAGACTACGCAGCGTGCCCACGAAGTCCTCGTAGCCACGATCGATGTGATAGACGTCGTGGACCTCGGTCTCACCATCGGCAATCAGCCCGGCGAGCACCAGCCCCACCCCGGCACGGATATCCGAGGACCACACCGGTGCAGACGACAACTGACGTCCTCCCCTAATAACCACGTGGTGACCATCGACGCTGGCGTCCGCGCCAAGACGGACGAGCTCGTCGACGAAGCGGAAGCGGGATTCGAAGATGTTCTCCGTGATCACGCTCATTCCCTCCGAGGCCACGCAAAGCGCGATCGCCATCGGCTGCAGATCAGTCGGAAAGCCGGGGAAAGGAAGAGTCTGATAATCCACCGCGGTGGGCTTAGATTCCTGCACCACGCGGAAGCCAGTCGGGTAGGTCTCCACGCGTGCGCCGGCGAGCTTGAGCTTCTCCAGCGGAAGGTGCAGGTGCTGCGGGTCGATGCCGCCAACGGTGACGTCCCCCTGGGTGATCGCCGCAGCATACGCCCACGTGCCGGCGACGATGCGGTCACCGACCACCTCGTGCTCGACCGGGTGCAGCTTCTCCACCCCGGTGACGGTGATGACGTTCGATCCCCCGCCCTCGACCTTCGCGCCCATTTCGTTGAGCATGTTGCACAGGTCGACGATTTCCGGTTCGCGGGCCGCGTTATCCAAAACGGTGACGCCATTAGCCAGAACCGCTGCGGTCAAGATGTTCTCCGTCGCTCCGACCGAGGGGAAGTCGAGCTTGATTTCAGCTCCGTGCAGGCCACTGGTCTCTGCAACCACGCAACCGTGCTCAATGCGGGTGGTGGCTCCGAGCGTCTCCAGTCCGGTCTGGTGCATATCGAGGGGGCGGGAGCCGATGGCGTCGCCGCCGGGGAGAGCGACTCGCGCACGGTGGCAGCGTGCGGTCAGTGGGCCAAGGACGGCGACGGATGCGCGGAACTGGCGGACAGCGTCGAAGTCGGCGTCGTGATTGATCTCCGCCGGGACGTCGATGACGACGGTGCCGCCGTCGAGCTCGACGTCGCAGCCGAGGCCCCGAAGGACGTCCGCCATGTAGGGGACGTCCGAGATCTGCGGGCAGTTCTTCAGGACGGTCCGGCCCTCGGCGAGCATGGCGGCGCTCATGAGTTTAAGCACGCTGTTTTTCGCGCCGCTGACTTTCACTGCGCCCTGCAGCCGGGCGCCTCCATTCACCACAAAACTGTCGTTCACAACAGCCAAGGATACGCGTTAAAACCTTCCAGAGCTGCCGACCGACGTCCCGTGGGGTGATGTGTGGAAATACGGCGGGGCGATGAATGCCCCGCGTAACCACTGGGTTTTAAGGCAGTGCGCCGATGCGGCGGGCAGCATTGACGGCCTCATAGCGGGTGTGGGCACCAAGCTTGCGCATGACGGAGCGCAGGTAGCTCTTCACGGTTTCCGCGCCGATGCCCATCTCCTCCGCGGCCTCGACGTTCGTGTGGCCGAGGGCGACGCAGGACAGGACGTCCAGCTCGCGGGCAGACAACTTGGTGGTCTGCTTGACGCGGACTGGGGAAACCATCTGGGTGCACAGCGCCTCCAGGTCGCGGCGGAGGGTCTCGTCCTCCACGCGGCTGGCGAGCATACGCAGCTTGGAGTGGGTCGCGCGGACCTGCTCCCATTCGGCGCTATTCAACGAGCCGGAGGGCTTCGGGGCGTCCTCGGCAGCCTTGCCTTCCGAGGCTGCCTGCGCGGGCTCACCGGAGGCACGCTCGCGCATCGCCTCGTTGATGGCGAGCTCCTGCTCGAGGCAGCGGGCGGTCATGGTGACTTCCTCCAGGACTTTATCCCCCAGGCGAGCTCGGGAGTGGATGCCGGCGTAAAGAACGCCCCGCAGCGAACGGCTCACGATCACTGGCACGGCAACGAGCGAGTGCAGGCCTTCATCGCAAATGAGGGAGTCGTACTCGTGACTGATGGCCTTGGCTCGGGTGTAGTCGGAGACACCTACCGGACGCCGGGTGGCCATAACGCGTCCACCGACGCCTGCTGCGCTGACCACCTCGAGGTTTTCCAACGCGGGGGTACGAAGCCCGATCCAGTTGACGATCTGGAGCTTCTTCGGGCTTTTGACTTCCCCGTACATGGTGACGGGGATTGCCGTTTGCGCCTTGAGGTAGTCCAGAGCCTTCTGGACTGCCTGATCGTCATCGCTAAGACGCCGCTTTTCCACGGATCACTCCCTTGTGCGTGGGAAGTCCACCGCGCAGGGCGCGGCGCTTCCCCAGCGACCAACCACGAGCACCGGTTTAGCGCGGCCGATGCTCCTGGCACTGTTACTCAGCGGCCCGGCCGGCGCGGGGCGCCAAAACGGGCCGAAGTTTTTCCACCAAACACTCCCCCTTTTAGGGGTTAGCAGGTAGTCAAGCAAAGTATAGATCACCCGCTAACTACCCCCAAAATCCCCCCGCTAAAGCGAAAACCGCCCGTACGCCAAGCCCTTCATCAGGGAACGCACAGGCGGTTAGCAGGATCCATGCGCTGGACCCCACTCACCCGGTTCTTCACGCTAGCGGCGGGATAGCCCCTCCGCTTCGATGCGCGCCAAGCCCTTGTCGATGGTGTTATCCGCATCGCCCAGGATCTTGCGCGCGATCATGCCGCCGACCATCGGAACTGGGACACTCACGTCCACCGATACTTCGATAACAACGTCGCTGGACTGCGGGTCCTTGCGCTGAGGCGTGTAGGTGAAGTGCATGCGCATCTCCCCCAGCCCCTGCGGGAGGGGCATGGCGGTTTCGGCCACGCAGGTCTCCCCCGTCAGCGGTTCCACCGTGGTGGTCTGCTGGAGACGCATCGGCTGTTTCGGCTGCCCCTCGCCCGACTCGCCCGCAGCCCCGTCGGCCGCCTCGGCAGCCACCCCGGCGCCTTCGGCTGCAGCTCCGGCAGGTGTGATCTCGACCTGAAGCTGGGCTGTGACCTGCCCTTCCGGAGTCCGGGCGATGTCCGAGTCGACGATCTCGACCGTGGAGCCATCTGTGGGCTGGTCTACGCGCAGCAGGTACTCCTCGCTGCTCAACACTCCGTGCGCCTCTGCTGGCGAGAGCGCGATCGTCCTCTTGAAGGTCTTCTTCTTAGCCATGTTTCCTAGTGTGCCCCGTCGCTTTCTAAAAACCTAAGCCCACTCACCCCGTAACCGCCGGACGCGCGGCGATCCTTAGCGGTGCTGCCACTCCGGCTTGCGCTTCTCAACGAAGGCGGCCATACCTTCCTTCTGATCCTCCGTGGCAAACAGGGACCAGAAGGCATCGCGCTCGCTGAGCAGTCCCTGGCGCAGGGTGGTCTCGTAGGCGGCATCAACCATGTCGGTCGCGGCGGTGGTAGCAACCTTGGACATGCCCGCAACCTTGGCGGCGACCTCCTGGACCGCCTCGTCGAAGCCCTCGACGGGCAGCACGCGGGATACGAGGCCGGAGCTCTCCGCCTCCTGTGCATCCATCATGCGGCCTGTGAGGATCAGGTCCATCGCCTTGGCCTTGCCCACCGCGCGAGTCAGGCGCTGGGTGCCACCCATGCCCGGGATGATACCCAGGGTGATTTCCGGCTGGCCGAACTTGGCCTTCTCACTCGCCAGCAGGATGTCGCCGATCATCGCAACCTCGCAGCCGCCGCCGAGCGCGAAGCCGTTGACAGCCGTGATGATTGGGGTCGAGACCTGCGCGACGCGCTCCCACTCCAAGAACATCTTCTTCTGACGGATCTCTGGGTAGGTCTCGGACTGCATCTGCTTGATATCAGCGCCCGCGGCGAAGGCCTTATCGCTGCCAGTGATGACAATCGCGCCGATATTCGGGTCCCGATCGAAGCCCTCAACAGCATCCACGACGGCGTGCATGAGTTCGCTGTTGAGTGCGTTGAGAGCCTCCGGGCGATTGAGTCGGATCGTGGCGACGCGGTTATTGGTGCTGGTGAGGATGACGTTCTCGCTCATCGTGACCTCTCTTCTTCTGGGGTATGCGCGTGAAAATGTTTCGCTGTTTTCTTCCGCTGCCCATTGTGCCCATTTTTGTTAGGGACGTCACCAGCTTGGCCAATTCCCGTCTTCACCATTGCCTCACAACCCCAAGGGCGGGTATCATAACAGGTAGACAGATCAGTCTATTTTACTTCAGGCTGATTCGCAACAAGGAAAGGTAAACCAGAAAATGGCAAAGATTTACGAGAACATCACCGAGCTCATCGGCAATACCCCGCTGGTCAAGCTCAACAAGCTCACCGAGGGTTACAAGGCTGATGTGGTACTGAAGATCGAGTCCGCCAACCCAGGCAACTCCGTGAAGGACCGTATTGGTCTGGCTATCGTTCAGGCTGCCGAGGACGCCGGCGAGCTCAAGCCGGGCGGCACCATTATCGAGGCAACTTCCGGTAACACCGGTATCGCACTGGCCATGGTCGGCGCGGCTCGCGGTTACAAGGTTGTACTCACGATGCCAGAGACGATGTCTAACGAGCGTCGCATCATGCTGCGCGCTCTTGGCGCTGAGCTGGTACTCACCCCGGGTTCCGCCGGCATGCAGGGTGCAGTCGATAAGGCCAACGAGTTGGTCGAGTCCACCGAGAACTCCATTCTGGCCAGCCAGTTCAAGAACCCAGCCAACCCGAAGAAGCACTACGAGACCACGGGCCCGGAGATCTTCGAGGACACCGACGGCAATGTGGATATCTTCGTCGCCGGCATCGGCACCGGTGGCACCATTTCCGGCGCCGCGAAGTACCTGAAGGAGAAGAAGGAGAGCATCGAGATCGTCGGCGTCGAGCCGGCCGATTCCCCGCTGCTGACCGAGGGCCGCTTCGGCCCGCACAAGATCCAGGGCCTGGGCACCAACTTCTTCCCGGAGACCCTCGATAAGGACGTCCTCGATCGCGTGATCGACGCCCCTCTCGAGGAAGCTGTGAAGACCGCCCGCGAGCTCGCGGTCACCGAGGGCATCCTGGGCGGTATCTCCGGCGGCGCAGCCGTCTGGGGCGCACTGCAGGAGGCTCAGAAGCCGGAGAACGAGGGTAAGACCATCGTCGCGATCCTGCCGGACTTCGGTGAGCGCTACGTCTCCACCCTGCTCTTCGAGGACCTGCGCGACTAACAGAGGCAATCATCCGGGCTCATTCGAACCCCGGATCCAGCCCGCTCAACCTCTGCACGCCACCGCCGTTGGCCACCCGGAATAAATCTTTCGGGAATACGCCACGGCGGTGGCGTGCTGCATATGATGAGTATGCTTCCCTCCAGCTAATGAATAGGCCCGCTGGGATGCCCATCCTGGCAGCAGAAGGAAGCAAAAAGTCGATGTAAAGAAAGAGGATCGCGTGAGCATTTTTGCCACGATCCGGGAGGATCTGAAGAACGCCCGCCTGCACGACCCCGCCGCACGAGGCGATCTGGAAAATGCCATCGTGTACTCCGGGCTCCACGCCATTTGGGCGCACCGCGTGTCCCACAAGATGTGGAAGCGCGGCTGGAAGGGGCCAGCGCGAATCCTGGCGCAGTTCACCCGCTTCCTGACGGGCATCGAAATTCACCCTGGTGCGACGATTGGTCGGCGCTTCTTCATCGACCACGGCATGGGCATCGTCATCGGCGAGACGACGGAGATTGGCGACGACGTCATGCTCTACCACGGGGTGACCCTCGGCGGACAGGTACTAACTCAGACGAAGCGCCACCCAACGATCGGAAACGGTGTCACTGTGGGCGCGGGCGCGAAGGTGCTGGGCCCGATCACGATTGGCGATAACTCCGCCATTGGTGCCAACGCCGTCGTGACGAAGGACGCGCCCGCTGACTCGATCCTCACCGGTATCCCGGCGAAGGTGCGCCCGCGCCAGAAGGACCAGCGCACCCCGCTGGTGGACGCGGTGCACTGGGTCGCGGAAATGCAGAAGAGGAGCCCCGCCGAGGGATCGGGCGACGCGGGAAAAAATACCGCGAATGAGCCCCAGAGCGCGGCCGGTGGCGACGGCTCGAAGGCCGTCCCGTCGAGCCCCGATAACGACGTCGACGGCGCCGTCTAGGACCTACTCGACGACGAGGTCGCCGTAATCGTCCTGGTTCTTCTCGACGAATCCCGCCACGGCCGAGCAGGTCGGGCGAACCTTCAGCCCCTCCTCGCGGGTGGCATCCAATGCCGCTGCGATGAGGGGCTTTGATAGTCCCTGGCCCCGGAATGCCGGGTCCACGACGGTGTGGTTGAAGTCGCGAACACCGTCGGTGTCCTCGAATGCGGCGAAGCCTGCCTGCTCGCCGCCCACCTCAATGACGAAGCGGTCGGCTTCCTTGCGGACCTGTCGCTGGGTATCGGATGCGGTCATGGCAATCCCCTTTCGCTGGGTTGGATTCGCCCACCGCGCGGGGCAGGCCTTGAACCTGCGATTTTACGCGGGTATGGCTGCCCTCTCAGGCGCTCGAAGGGAATGCAATCGTAAAGCAAAAGCCCCATCCGTTGGGATGGGGCTGGGAGTGTGGCCAGACCCGGGATCGAACCGGGGACCTTTCACTTTTCAGGCGAACGCTCTACCGACTGAGCTATCTGGCCGAGAAGCCTGAGGCTTCACAGCGACCCTGACGAGACTTGAACTCGCGACCTCCGCCGTGACAGGGCGGCGCGCTAACCAACTGCGCCACAGGGCCGTGTGCTATCGCACGAGTGGTAACTATACCCAGCGGTTAACGTGGGCACAAATCACGGCCAACATGCACACATCACAGCAGGTAGATAGGCATTTTAAAGGGCGCCTTTTCGGGCCATGCAAGCTGCTTTTTATAGGTTTTACCCCTCCACCATGGCAGCTTAGCGCTCCCGCAGCTCCGGTACCGATGACACTAATTGGCACTAATCGCAGAGGGTCACCATGTCGATCAGTTTTTCGGGGGCACCGAGGCGGCGCAGCCGAGCATCGGAGAAGCACGGCCCCTGCATGCCGGAGGTGGTCACCCCGTCGGCTTCCACCTCACCCCATTCGGCGCCGTCGAAACGTTCGACCCACACGTGATCAGTGCCGTTACGTCCCGCCCGCATCCATCGCCCATCGCAGTACATGGAGACGATTTCACCGGGTCGGGTGTTCGAGTTGGACTCAAGATAGGGGCACTCGCCCTTCTTCACGCGCTGCGGTTTCGGCCGCGCGCGCTCCCGCTGCGGCTCAGTCCTCTCGTCGGCATCGCCCGAAGCATCGTTCCCCTCCCCTGCACCATCATTCTGAACATCGGACGGCGGCGGGCCAGCCTTGGTGATCGTTTGAGTCACGGTAGGGCGATCGGCTGCGGAATCGCTAGCTTCGCCGGCGCAACTAGCCAACAGCAGTGACAGGCTGAGCGCAGCGAGGCAGGATCCAGTCCGACGAGCGACGCCGAACTGCCGCCGGGACAAGCTTCGGTTGAGGCGCATAACAGGAGTCTGGCACAGCCTTTGGAACTTTTAAGGCCATTGCCAATCTTCAGCTAGGCAGTCGCCCGCTGAAGATGACTCACGAATTCTCCTAGCACCCCACGCTCCCGCATCTGCAATAGGGCGTGGCGGGTCATCTCCATCTGCATAGAGACCGAGCCACCGTCAGCCCGGTGATCCTTCACGATCCGGTCCACACACTGCGCGACGTCCTCCCCTGGCTGCAGCCGCTCCGCCCGCATCCCTGTCTGGAGCCCCTTCTCCGAGGGCAATGCCTTCTTCCCGATGGCTTGCTCCGCGGTGAGCTGTGTATAGGACAGGTTGAAGTAATCCGGCAGCCCAGCGCGCGTCAGATCCCGCATGTAGGCGATGGGCCGCGTAGCAATCGGTACCGGCACGGTCACACTGTCCGGCGTCCGGAACACCCCGGTGGACTTCGTCTTCCGCAGGTATTCCTGCGCACCCGGAACGGCAGCCTCCTCGAAGTACTCGCGCTGCGCCGCACCAGCGACGATGTCCGCAAAAGTCTCCGCATAGAAGCTATCGTTCAGCGACACCGAACCGGAGCCCGACGGGATCAGCATGCCCTGCGAGTTATCGCTCAGCGAACCCTGCTGACCGACAATCACGTGACCATCGGATGTCAGGACCAACGTCGAGGAGCCGATGACATTCGCCGCCTTGCTCTCGATGAGATCGATCAGGACACCGTCGTCCTTGTTGACGATGATGGAGCTGCCGTCGAACAGTAACTCGTCGTACCCCGGGGTGTAGTAGAGGTTGTCGACGACGAGGTTCGACGTGATGTGGTCGAAATAGCCGATGGGGTGCAGCTGGATGACGTGACTCGTCCAGTCGGGGTCGCAGGCCATGCCTAGAAGCTTCCCGTTGAACATCGCACGCCCCTGCGCGTAGTGACGGCGCAAATTCAGGTACTTAAACTGCTCCAGATCCTTCGGCAGCCGGTACCTGTAGGAGGAGAACTCCCATGGCTTCTCCAGGCC
Organism: Corynebacterium sp. UMB4614; assembly: GCF_030217065.1. Classification (NCBI taxonomy): domain Bacteria; kingdom Bacillati; phylum Actinomycetota; class Actinomycetes; order Mycobacteriales; family Corynebacteriaceae; genus Corynebacterium; species Corynebacterium sp. UMB4614. The sequence continues at coordinate 825 of NZ_JASONC010000033.1, read as the reverse complement.
ACCGTCCTGGATGAACTCATCGACCCGGTCCGAGGCAAGGTATGGGCGACCGTCGACCTCCCGCTTCTCGAAATCGTGCTCACGCTGGTAGTCGGAAAGGCTTGCCGAGGCGATTGTGCGGGACGTGAGCTCCTTGCGTGAACGCACGGCATAGTTGTAGCGCTGGCGGTTTTCGATGCCGATCGTCGCAATCCAGTACAGCAGCACCCCCACCACGATGGCCCCCAAAGTCAGCCACCAGGCGGAGTCAGTGAGAACCTGGGCCTCCGCGAGAGGGTGTCAGGAAGTTTGTGTGTGAGGCTCTGATCTAGAAGGAGTGTCATCGATAATGACTACGGTGTCACCGAAGAAAAACCATGACCCGGCAAAGGTCAATGAGATCAGCGAGAAGCTGATGGAAAATCCTGAGCTCGCCAGCTTGATCAGCGAGCTGTCGGCTTCCGCTGATGATGCAAGCGAGCTGGTCAAAGGCCTGCTGCAGGCATCGATCAACGCTGGTCTGCAGGCGGAGATGGATGCGCATTTGGGCTATAGCCATTCTGACCGCAAGACGAAAGCCCAGGTTGAACCCGTGCACGGCGGCAATCACCGCAATGGGTCGTACACCAAGACCGTCAATTCTGGCTACGGCGCGGTGGACGTGACCGTGCCCAGGGATCGTGCCGGCACGTTTACTCCGAAGATGGTGCCCAAGGGTGCACGCCGGCTCACAGAACTCGACGACATGATCGTCTCGCTATACGCCGGTGGGATGACAGTGCGCGATATCCAGCATCACCTCGTGACCACGCTCGGGGTGGATATGAGTCCGGATACGATCAGCAC
>NZ_JASONC010000032.1:0-12119 GCF_030217065.1 Corynebacterium sp. UMB4614 | reverse complement strand
GCCGACCGGAGAAGATGCCCATGGACCTGATTATTCCACGCCGGTCTTCCTACTGCCCCAACTTTGCAACAGCACCGAACTTAAGATTCCTCAAAACATGAGGAAACCCCCGCATCATAGAGTTGGCGCTCTAGCGGGGGTTCAACACAAAATCGACACCGACCGTGTCGATTCAGACTTTACCACTTCCACACGGACAGTGAGCAAAGCACAACACGGTCGGTGCCGATAATCCGAAAGGAGAACAAGGCACCATGCAGCCCCCACACAACCCCAATGAGCGCCGCGCCAAGCTCGAAGCAGTCAAAGAACTAGCCCGCAGGCAAGAACACGACGCCGCACAAGACCTCCTCCAAGCCCAAGACGTCGGCTACACCTCCAAACTTTTTGTCCAAGCACTCTTCCCCTACCGCAAAACCGAGGGAAACAACCGCACCGTCGAAACTCCACAGGGAACAATCACCATCCTCTCCCAACGAGGAGTCCCCTACGGCAAGTACCCCAGGCTCATCATGGCCTACATCATCACCCGCGCCGTAGCTAATGCTGGACGCCTCAAAGAAGGAAATATCACCCACGAAGAAGCCCTACGCATCCCGCTAGGCCACTCCATGAGCCACTTCCTCCAAGCAATCGGCATCACCGGACGCGGCACCGGAGGAGCAACCGGAAACCTGAAAAATATCCGCGAGCAACTCCTACGCATCGCCGGCTCTTTCATCACTGTCCAAAGCGACGACGGTGTTCACGCGCGGGGACGCAACACCCAAATCCTCGAAGACTGGAATCTCTGGTTCGACTCACGCGATCCCAACCAGGGAAGCTTCATGGAGTCAGAACTTGTCCTCACTCCCCAGTTCTTCAAGCACATTGCCGAAGCACCCATTCCCATCGATCTCAACGTACTGCGCGAGCTCAACAAACCCCGAGCCATGGACCTTTATATCTGGCTCACGGTAAAGCAGTACTGGCTAGCGAAAAACAACCGCGACGCCTACACCTTCAGCTGGGACATGATCGCCGCCAACTTCGCCACCAGAGAGTTGAAGACATCAAACGATTTGGCCCACTTTAGAACTGAGATAAAGAAATCAATAGCCGACATTCTCCAGACGTGGCCACAGGCAGGAATCGAAGCCAGCACAGACGGAGTAACGGTCACAAGGACTGCCCATCAGTTCAGCAGAAACCGCCACGCCCAGAGATTGACTAACCCAATTGCGGAGAAGAAGCGCCCTGCGGGGTGCTTTCTTTTTGCCCCAAAAACAGTTTGCGCATATTTACCGTTACTGCTGCGCATATTTACCGTTACTGCTGCGCATATTTACCGTTACAGAAAAACCTGCTGCGCATATTTACCGTTACTGCTGCGCATATTTACCGTTACTGCTGCGCATATTTACCGTTACAGAGGTAGTTATCCACAGGGTTTCACCTGCGGGTTTACCTATTTTCCCAGGTGGCTTATAACTATATCCCTGTAGATCTATATCCCCAGCCGATCAGCCAACACAACCGTTCACTACTGGTTGCGGTTCTTGCTCCCGCCTCGCCTTGCGGCTCGTTGGGCTGCCGCCCAAATCAATAGATTTGGTTGCCACCAAAGCCTCGCGATTCAAGCTAACGAAGTTCATTTATTTCCTTTTCAAAGCAAAGGAAATAAATTATGGCGACATTAAATGTCGCCATTTAAAAAATTCTGTACTCTAAATGTCAGTGCTTAAGGGCGTAATTCACCCTAATCGCGCATTCACGATTTCCACCAACGTCACTTTCAAAGTGAAAGGAGAAAATTTTGAAGAAAATCAATCGTCTAGGTGTAGCAATAACCACCGTTTTAGCATCAGTCGCTATTGCTCCTACGGCGTTAGCTGGTACATTTCCGAGTTCGAGCTCGTTCACATCTCCGCTGAATGATCCCGCAAAAGTCAGGATTGCAATGTGTCCACCTGTGGCTGGAGTCGCATTACCTGGTACTTGCTCACTATAACCTGTCCAGGGAAGTCGGAGGAGCTAAGCCAATCTCCGCAACGTAATCTTTCTTCCAAATACGGATGGCGAGCTAGCAACATGCTAGCTCGCCATCCGTATTTGCTAGCTTAGTTCATCGATGCCAAACTAAGCTCGATACAAGTAAAAGAATCTCGTTCTAGATAGATCACTAACTATTAAGGTGGTAACGAGGTTATCCATACGTCAACTGGAAACGCTTTTAAGATCGCATATTGCGGTAACCAGAAGCTAGGGACTGCTTAATTCGGCTGCAAATCTTTAAAAGCCAATCAGATACAAAAACCCATTACGCAGGCTAGAGGGCTGCAACATCAATTCTGTTTACACTGTGTATCTAATGACGGTGGTAGTAGGCAATGTGTTTATTACCTCGCTGAGATGAAGCGATGCGTAGTTCGCTCCGTGGCCTGTATTAATTATAAGATAATTGATGAAAATGAAAAATCAGCTTTCTACGTTCACCTAGGCCAGGTTTGAGTGATTACTTTCATCAAGATGGGCAGCCAGATCGAGCTGATTCGGTTCAGTGGCCATCACGAGGCATTTCCGGTTGAGGGTAGGTAGGGGTAGATTCCGAAAAGGGGGCCGCGCAGTTCAGCGTAGTATACATCGCAAACCAGGATTTCCGCCCAACATTTTTACCGCTGGTGCAGATGCTTCAAAGCGCTTTCTGCTGCGTGCTTCCCGCACATCCCGTGTACACCCGCACCTGGTGGCGTCGAAGAGGAACAAATATATACTCCCGAAACCCCTGTGTAATACGGATCAGGAGATAATATAGGTCGTGCAATAAGCTGCCGTGCTCCAGACGCGCCGCCGATGATATCACCGCCTACGTAATTAGCGTTATAGCGCTGCATCTCTTCGGTGCTGAACGAAACTGAATCCACAATGGTATCTCGGAAATTGGGCGCAAATCGTTCAATTTGACGGACTATCAGCTCCGTGGCGTCGGCATCGAACCCGTTCGGTACGTGAGCATAAGCCCACACGGGATTGAGCTTTCCATCCGATCTGCTCGGGTCTGCAAGGTACTGCTGTCCCAGCAATACGAACGGGTTATGAGGCATTTTTCCTGCTACAATGCTCTTTTCTGCCTCCGCTATCTCTGCAAAAGTACCTCCCAGATGTACGGTCCCCGCCTGCCGAAGCGCTTTGCTGCTCCACGGAATATCGCCTTCAATCAAAAAATCCACCTTGAACGCCCCAGGCCCGTGAGCAAATTGTGAATATGCCTTCTGCATGCGTTTCGGCAATCGAGCACCGAGTATTTTCAACGCATCTTGCGGTGTGGTGTCCAGCATTACCACATCGAAATCATTAATTTGCTGGAGCGAGTCAATGCGGGATCCGCACATGACCGTTACACGCAACTGTGCCAATTCTGCAAGAAACGCTTTCACGATAGACTGGCTTCCTCCTACCGCGACAGGCCAGCCTGTATTATGTGCGGCGGCTATCAACAGTGTTCCCACCGAAGAGCTTAGTGGAGTATCCAATCTGGAAAAAGCATGCGCAGCTATACCGGCAAACAAGGCACGTGTGCTTTCCTCCCTCCATCGCAACGCTGACAGCGAGGCAGGAAGAACTGCATTAAAGCCAAACAGTCCAGTCCACATTGCGCTACGCGGAACGCGTAACACCGGACCTAACGTATCGGAAGCAATGGAGTTAAAGTTTTTTGCTAGTGGGCCAAAAGTTGCACGCCACAACAGTTCATCTTTGCCCATTCTTTTTGTAGTCTGACTGAGGTTACGGTATAGGAGGCCAGCGCTACCGTCGTCCAGGGGATGGGCCAAATCAAGTTTAGGAAACGCAAAGTCTAGTCCGTGGCGCTCCAATTTCATTTCACGGAAGAAAGGGCTAGCTATAGCTAGCGGGTGAACAGCGGAGCACATGTCGTGAATAACTCCTGCACGGAGGCCCTCGTGGCTACGCATCCCACCGCCTACTGTTTTATCCGCTTCAAATACGGTGACTTCCATTCCATGCTGAGCCAATACAACAGCGGCAGCTAGTCCGTTCGGGCCGCTCCCTACTACAGCAGCTTTCAATTGTCCTCTTTTCAAGAAAACTAATGCCGCGACGACATTTCTGCTAGGTAAATAATGGGAAACTGGTTCCAACATTACCTAACCTTTTGGCTGAACGCTTTTCCGGTTGAAATATTTTTCAATAGGTGTGCCTATACAAAAAGAGGGTGAGCGATGTGTTATTCACTATTTGCGGGCAACCCCAAGTAACCGTGTCTAGGGATCGTGCTGGTACGTTTGCTCCCCAGATGGTGCCTAAAGGCACGCGCCGGCTAACAGAACTCGACATTGAAGTAGCGAAAGTCGCCGGATGGAAACGATCCATCAGCCAACTAGCTGTGGCTCACCCCGACCGATTTGCGGACTACCTGTAAACCAAACCCCCGCACACTCTCGTGTCAGCTTCGTATCTGACCTGGCGGAACACTGAGCACGTTAGCTTAACTGGATTAGTATTAGGTATTCTTTATTTTAGAACTTTCTTACGGAATAGGTTGGTTCCCAGATAATTTAGAATTGAAATTTCTACAAAGAAGATTGCAAATGAGGAGATTGTTCGGATCCATAGTCCGTCGTCAAAAGCATCTAGGGTTGGCGCCAGCGTCATTGATAGTGGCGGTATCCAAGCCACGAACGGAATCCATCCATCGTTTAATGAACCCCATCCAATCATTGGTGCAAAAGGCAGGAACATTGACGCCATGAAGAGGAAAACAATCGGTATCTGAGCGACGGAATAATCCTCTACGCTGGATACGAGTGCCCCAGCCAGCGCGTAGAGAGCTGTGAATAATAAGTATGCTAACAGCATAAATACGAGCATGACGAAACAAAACCAGATGGGCAGTTTAGACAGTGTGGAAATATCAAAGACCAGCGTAAAAATAAGGACTGTTACCCACAGGATAAAGAGCTGAGTAAAACCGATGAGGGAATGACCGAGCATTTTTCCAATGTAAAGTTCTTCTGGTCTAGCCAGGGAGAGTAGAATCTCAACTACTTTCTTGTCTTTTTCTTCACTAATGGATCCTCCGACTAATGTGCTGTTCATAAGGATACCCATCCCCATTACTACGGTAAGGAAAGTCCCCAGAATGAGCACTAACGTCTCAAGATCGGTGACTGTATCATGCTCCATTTTTGCACCCACGAAGCCAATAAGCGTTACTGCCCCGATAAGAACGACTGCAAGCACTCCCCATACTGCTTTGCTGGATGCACCAAGTTTCGCTTCCTTCTTCGCGATTTCCCAAATAGTATACTTATCTAACTTCATTTTTCACCGATTCGGTCTGTTCTTCTTCGGTATATAGTTCAGAAAGTGCTTCAGAAAATGTGTTGCGCTTGTACGACACTTCCACTATTTCCTCTGCTCTTAAACCAGAAAGTGCGATTTCTTCCACAGAGATCCTTTCTACTGAGAGCTCTAGCTCCGCTTTCCCAGCGCTCACCGTAGAACTGATGACATTGGGACAGTTTTCAAAAGAAATCTCCCTTTTTGCAGATGCTTCGTCTCGTTGAAAACGCAAAATAGCAATACTCTTCCGGTTGTTCTTTTTCAGCTCTTCCAAGCCACCATCGAAAGCCAGTTGCCCTTCTTTCATAATCCCAATTCGTGTAGCCACCTGCTCGACGACGTCCAACTGGTGAGAGCTGAAGAGGATTCCTGCATCTTGGGATGCGTATTTACGGAGAAGATTGCTGAAAAATTGGACTGCGATCGGGTCAAGCCCAGAAAAGGGCTCGTCCAAAATGAGTAGTTGAGGTTTGCCGATTAATGCTGCAGCGATTTGGACGCGTTGCTTATTTCCAAGCGATAGCTCTTTGACTTTCTTATTTTTATATCGTAGGACATTTAATTCGTCCAACAGCTCGACCATTCGCCTATCAATTGCGGTCGGCGACATCTTGCTGAGTCTTGCAAAATACCGAAGCTGGTCTTCAACTCGTTCATTTGGGTATAAACCACGTTCTTCTGGCATATATCCCACACCGCGTACTGCACCAGGCTTCACTGGCTTATCAAAAACGGTGACGGCACCGTCATCAAAGGGGATGAGCCCCATAGCAATCCTCATAGCAGTAGTCTTGCCGCCACCGTTTGGTGCCAAAAGGCCCAAGATCTCACCTGCATCTAACCGGAAAGTGAGTTCCTTCAGAACCTCGTTCTTCTCGAACCTTTTGCGCACACTTTTAAACTCAAGCATTTATAATTCCTAAAACAAATCAGCTTAGAGAGACCGAGATCGTAGTTCTACGCCAGCAGCAAGATCGTCTAGCTCAATGACTCGGTGTGGAATCTTGTCGAGAATGTTGTCGTGAGTCGTAGCCACGACCAGGCTCTGTTGTGCACATTGCTCAATAACTGTAACTAAAGTTGGGATAGTTTCCTTGTCCACACCTGCAGAAATCTCGTCCAAGAGCAAAATCTGAGGTTTACGAACGAGGGCGTCCGTTATAGCTAGCAGGGAGCGCTGTCCTCCGGAAAGCTCGACTCCGTCGTCGCCGATCTTCAGATTTAAGTCTTGATAGTGCTTGATGAAACCAGTGCGCTCCATGGCCTGGATGCGGTCATTGTCATTGATATCAAGTCCTGCGCCGATATTGTCGCGTAGAGTTCCGTGAAAGGGTGCACGTTGTTGATCGACGAGCAGAACATTTTCGCGCCAAGACTTTCGAGACAGGGTTGAGGAGTCCACTCCGTTAACAAAGATTTTCCCTTGTGCCGGCAGAACTCCATTGGCAAGTGCCAAGAAAGTAGACTTTCCTGCTCCGTTGGATCCGTGCATCAAATAGAGACCCGGACCTTCTATGCGCATGTTAATAGAGCTCAAGACCTGCAGTTCAGTTCCTGGGTAAGAGTACGTCAGATTACTAGACACTAAAGAAGGCTTCGCTGATGAAGGAACCAGAGCGCTTCCTTGCTTCTCTTGCGGTTGGTTCCAGATTTCGATCAAACGAGCTGCAGCTACATTAGCTTGAGCGGCTCCGCTGACTAACGTGCCCAATTCCACTGCTGGGGATAATGAATAAAGCATGAACATTACAAAAGACACGCCCTCGCCGGTGGAGAGCCGGCCACTCGTCATCGCCCACATAGCTCCACCAATGGATAGAACCAAGGCAATTTGGGTGCCCAAGTTCAGACTTGGCATGACAAGACTGCTCGAAATATCGGTACGAATGCCGGATTTTCGTAGAGTCTCTGACTTATCGCTTATGTGACGCAACGCCTCAGGTTCAGCGTTGCGCGATTTATATACCTTTAAGGAACCCAACAGGTTCCATACTGCAATACCGTAGTTCGCAGCGTCTGTACGGGACAGGTGTGTAGATTTCCTAATCCAACGTGAAAGCTGCAGGACTACTAGAGCAGTTAAGAGAACAAGTCCGACTACAATGCCAAAAAGCATGAGCGAAACAAATGCCATACCAACGATGCAGGACAACAAGAGCGTTGTGGATCTAAGTACAGCGGGGACCGCGTTGACGAATGTGTAGGGGGCAGTCGCAGAATCCGTGAGCACGCGGTTCTGAATCTCACCGGTTGGTAAGATATCCTCAATCCCTTGCTGCGAGTTAACCGTAAGGTTCAGTGAATGGTCTCGCAGTTTCTTGCCGCATCGCCCTCCGATATGCGCCTGCAGCAAAGATATTAGAACCTGGAGAACAAGTTCACAGAGAAAAACGCAAGTCAGCAATAAAATGGATGCGCGCGCTGCATCCCATTCGTTACCTGACAGAATCTGTAGGATTTGCCCTGTTAAGACTGGCTGTGTGGCTGTTATAATGCCGGCGGCGATCGCAAGAATTAGCAGGGTTGAGTATGAGCCGTATTGGCCCCTCATTGCAATATTCCATACTGTCTTCACTATTGCCCTTTAAAAATACAAATTGTTTGACTTGACTATTTTTCTAAATCAGTGAAGAACGGATATAGCCAATAGATTACGGCAGCAGAAGCTAAAGAAACGATGACAGTAATAGCAATACCTAGCTTCGAGTCAATTCCATCAAACATAATTCCAGCAATCGACAATACAGCCATAAAGGCTATCAAAGCTGTGAAATAACGCGTCATAATAGTCCTTTCAGAGAGTTAAATATAGATTTTATGAATTAAGGCTACATATTTTTTGCTGTACATCGGTGATACGCGCCTCTGAGATTAACCTGGACAGATGAAAATCCTGCTGCATGAAGGGCTTCGACTGCTTCTTGACGAGTTACAGGCAAAACGCATTCTTTCATTACTCCAGTTTTTCCGTCAGATTGGCGCTTAATTTGCGTTGTTACTTCCACTATTCCATGTGGATATTGGAGGGAAGACATACTCATCGTGTGCGGTTCTTCGCCTAGCTTTAAACTCATAGGGCTGGGCTGCACGGGGGCGCGATATATCTCGGAGGCGAATAGCTCCACCGCAACAATTCCTCCACGGGTCATCATTCTGCGAACTTTCTTTAGCGACTCGATAAGCTCGCCCAAGCTTGATATGTACTGTAATGATCCGTAGGTTACGAAAGCCAAATCTATATCCGTGGTGGCTTCTGCTGTAAAAGCTTCCTCGACAGTGCCCGAGAAAAAGTTGGCATCGATATCAGTGAATGACTGGGAGAATTTTTCGTCTGGTTCGATGGCAAACAGTTCCGCATTCGGGAATCTACCAGCAACTTGGGTGAGCACCCGCCCAGTACCGGCACCGATATCTAGAATGCGCTGCGGCAGTTGCTCGCCCACTGCTGCAGCGATCCACTCAGCATGATCAACGTTGGGATCGGCTATCTTCATGACCTCGTCGTAGTACTCATTGAAATAATCATCACAATAGAAGACTGGTGAAATATTCGAAGTTTGTTCTGTATTGATTGCTTGATAATTTAAAATGAGGTCATAGATTGGTTTTGCTGCGCCATCATGGCCTGCGAACCGTACTAACATCAACTGTTGCCAGTACCAGTTCTTTTCTTTTTTCGAGATTGGCCGAGTGTAATTATGGCGAATGTAGTTGTTCAACATCTCGGCAGTATCGCTGATTGATCTTCGCAATACGGCGTCGTTCTCCTCGCCTTTTCCCAAGCTAGCTAATCCGATCACAAGAGCCTGGTGCGTATCAAAGATTCCTTTTTCGAAGCGACGGCGAGGGAACCAAAACGCTTGTGACATTTTACGTGGCGAGATGGTGTGACATTCTTCCCACGGGCTGTATTCGGATAAGTCCTCTGAAACAAGGCGATAAAGAACGTGCACGTCCTCTACCGCTGGATTAGGCGCAAAAAACTTCCAGTTGGGGATGATTGTATTTCCAAAACGATCATCTAGCCGACGAATTCGATCTAAATTCGATTCTGGGTGCTGACTAAGCAGTGTTGCTACCAACCATCCGCCAAAAATTGAAGCAACCGATCCATCTATGATTTTGCGAATATTACCCACTATTTTTCGTCTCCGAAGTCAGTATTTTTAGCTCCTACGGTGAGCCAATGTGCAATTTTGTTTTGTGCTTCTTCTTTCGTCAACATTGACTGGTGTCCCGCCCCCATAAGAATATGAATGGAATCGCTGTATTCCCTGTAGAGAGATTCTTGAGCGGGCTCATTGCGCACAGTCTCTCCTGCAGCAATGACTTGGGTGTCAATTGAGCTTGGGAGAGCAAAAATATCATGACCATCAAGCATGTATGGATAAATAAGCTTCCATTCTTCCTTTGCGGTTTTCCACACTGAGGAGCTAGCTAAATCGGCAAGGATTCGGTCGTGAAACTGATACCCGTCCGAGTAGGTGGTCACTCCCTGTCCATAGAGCAGAGCAGCCCCAAATTTGATGAATGGTGCGACGGTATTTACGGATAGCTCAACCGTTTTACTCCCCATCCGCTGAGCATTCGATATCTGCAATTCTTTCGGATGCATCGGATCTAAGTAGCTTACTGCTGAAACCAGAGCAAGGTTTTTCCGTGCAAACTCATGCAGAAGATATCCTCCTAAAGAGTGCCCGACGAGATGAAAGCTGGTACCCGAGTTATCTGTAGCGAGTTCAGTCAGAGTATTGTAAAGATCGATGATGAACTCGTTGATATGAAACGGTTCTTCGGACAACCGAACTGATCCTCCGTAGCCTGCACGATTAAACATGACAACCTGATGGCCTAATGCTGACAGCTTTGTGCCGAGCCCGGCCACGGTCGAAATGCTAGATGACAGACCAGGCACTAAAACAAAGCTTTGTGCCGAGGGGTTTTTCGCAGGTGCGATTGCCACTTGAAGACGGTTGCCAGTTGAGCTTCGAAAGTGCCGTGTCTCGAAGCCAGGGTAGTCTGCACGATGTTTTCTTTCTTTAATCCCAGCCCAAATACTTCCTCCGAGCACAAGTGATGTGCCCATCAGGATGCTCGCATTGAGAACTGGTGAAGCGCTGGTTGGGCGTAACTGTGGAGTCATTTCTTGGTGGCCTCACCTGGTCTGAAGAGACTTGAACGAAAAGCTAGGATCGCGGGATATGTCGATATAAACGGTAAAACGAAACGGCCTAGCCCCATTGCTCGGGCATTGGCTAAGTGGAAGGTGCCGAACAGTGCAAGTGTTGCTTTTAGCACGGTTTCGTTGAGCATTGCGAGTGGCATCAATGACTCGATGATAACGGTGCCTCGAGTCGTCATCTGCCCAATGCGCGGGTGCTTTTGTAAGAATCTGTAAAATTTCCTGTCCCCGTAGGTCTCGGTGGCCATAACACCTTCGAGTGCGTTACCACGGGACCACCGTTTACCTGGAGATTTAACTACTCCTGAGATGAAGTAACTAATAATGACTTGTAAAGCAAGGAAGTCGGCCGCCGCCTTACGGCTTTTTGAGCTGCCGCCCAATCTCCCTAGAGCAGACGCTGCATTCCCTAGGAAACTAAGTTGATCAGAACCGTCTGTACCGAAAAACTGGCGAGGCTGGAGAGTAAGGTAACAAGCACTTTGCACTAGATTGCAATACGCACGAATTTCGTTATTTGAAAGAGGTGAAAGGAGAACTACATTGTGAGTGATTTTCAACAAATGAAGTGCCACATAAACGCTCTCAGCCTGCGTTGCGCTGAGCTTATTCCAAAACTTAGCAGTGCCACCTGGGAACTGTGAGCTCAAGTATGTCCAGTCGTTTAGACCACCATACTGACGATTCTTTCGGTCCACCAGATATTCCGCCGAAGCTATAAGCTCGGTAATAGCACAAGCGCGCTCAACAGTTGCGAGCGGATCTTGCGACAATCTTCTTCTCAAACCCACTGCCTTTCTCCTCTCAACTCCAATCCTTCTGAAATCGAGGACTACTTTTTAGTAGCCGATGCAATGGCAGCGCCAACGCCAGCTGCAGCCACTAGCGCTCCGCAAGCCTTAGCACCAGCAACAACACCTGCACCGAATGCAGCTGGGGTTGCCATCACAGGGCTGTGCACCTGCTCAAGGGTTATTTGGTCGTTATTGACAAGAGTGGACAAACGAGACATAGTATTACTCTCCGAGATGTTGAAAATTGTAATGACTTGATGTGGTGAGTGCGCTGATAGTCAGAACTACTTGATAACTGCGCGGTATGCGGCGTAAGCAGCGCCGCTGACTGCACCACCGCCAATAACTGCGCCAGCTGCCTTTGCAGCGGTCACTGCAATGGCAGGGGTTGCGGTTACCGGTGGAAGAGCGGTTTCAGCCATGCCGTCTAGGCGTCCCCGGAATGCCGGATTATCATTTACAAGTTGGGAAAGTGCGGACAAGTTCACTCCTTGGAAAGTTGTTTGGAACAAAATGAAGTGTCCAATAGAAAAGTAAGCCAGACTCTCATCGCTGCTTAAACTAAATCCACTGAACGGTTGCACGGTTAGACGCTGATCTAACAATGCTAATTATGCCAGATGGACAATATATCCTATTGTCAAAGGCATGCGCTTAAGCATACGAGAACCCCACGCCTCCGGCAACCGCAAGCGTCCTGAGAGGGTGGTGTAGCGTTTGAATGGTGCTGTTGCAAAGTTGGGGCAGTAGGAAGACCGGCGTGGAATAATCAGGTCCATGGGCATCTTCTCCGGTCGGCA
>NZ_JASONC010000031.1:0-13153 GCF_030217065.1 Corynebacterium sp. UMB4614 | reverse complement strand
GGTGGATCCCACCGTGACACCGTCATCACCAACACCAACCCTTCAGATCAGTGTTGCAACGACCACTAGAACTTAAGGTGGGGTAAAAAACAAAAAGCGCCCCAGGTAGGAATCGAACCTACGACACCGGCTTTAGGAGAGCCGTGCTCTATCCACTGAGCTACTGGGGCTGTGCGACCGCACCCTGCGGGCACGACCACTCATGATACAAGGTATCCCCGCAGCTTCTGGAACTAGCCAGATGCGGCGGGGGTGTTGCTCAGCCACCGTTGACCAAGTGGCTGGGCTTATCCAAGGCGAGGAGCCTAGGGGAGTGGCTTAGTGGTCGACCGGAGCCTCCACGCCAACACCGGTGAGGGAGCGAACCTCCATCTCGGACTGCAGCTTCGGATCCTCGTCACCCTTGCCAAGGTAGGTGCCCACGATACCGGCGATGAAGCCAGCTGGGATGGAAACCAGACCCGGGTTGGTCAGCGGGAACCAAGCGAAGTCCACGTTCGGGAACATCGCGGTCTCCGCGCCGGAGACGGCCGGGGAGAAGAAGATCAGGACCAGGGCCACGCCCAGGCCGACCCACAGGGAGGCCACGGCGCCGGTGGTGTTGAACTTCTTCCAGTACAGGGAGTACAGGATCGTCGGCAGGTTAGCGGACGCAGCGATGCAGAACGCCAGGGAGACCAGGAAGGCCACGTTCTGGTCCATCGCCAGGATGCCCAGCGCGATGGAGACCAGCGAGATCACGACCACGGTGATTCGGGAGACGCGGACCTGCTCCTCCTCGGTTGCCTGGCCGTTGCGCAGCACGCCGTTGTAGAAGTCGTGAGCCACAGAAGCGGAAGCGGTAATCGCCAGACCAGCGACCACGGCCAGCACCGTCGCGAAGGCAACCGCGGAAATCAGGGCCATGAAGATCGGGCCTGCCAGCTCCATCGCTAGCAACGGTGCCGCGGCGTTCGCGCCACCCGGTGCGTTCTTGATGTCCTCCGGGGAGATCAGAGCGGCAGCTGCGAAGCCCAGGAACAGGGTCAGCAGGTAGAAGGAGCCGATCAGGACGATCGCCCAGGTCACGGACTTACGTGCTTCCTTCGCGGTCGGAACCGTGTAGAAGCGCATCAGGACGTGCGGCAGGCCAGCGGCACCAAGTGCCAGGGCTACGCCCAGGGAGATGAAGTCGAACTTCGTTGCGGTCGTGGCTCCGTACTTCTGGCCAGGCTGCAGGATCGCCGGGTCACCGTGGGAGTTCACCGCGTCAGCGAAGAGCTGGGAAAGGTTGCCCTTCCACATCACAGCGATGATCAGGAACATGAAGCCAACACCGGCGATCAGCAGAACCGCCTTGATCATCTGCACGTAGGTGGTGCCCTTCATGCCGCCGATGAGGACGTAAGCCATCATCACCAGGCCGACGACCACGACGACGACGGCCTGGGCAGTCTTGGAGTGCAGGTCCAGCAGGACGGAGACCAGGGAGCCGGCACCGGCCATCTGAGCGATCAGGTAGAACAGCGAGGTGAACAGGGTCGCGAAAGCTGCGGCCACGCGCACCGGTCGCTGCTTCAGGCGGAAGGAGAGCACGTCCGCCATGGTGAACTTACCGGTGTTACGCAGCGGCTCGGCGACCAGCAGCAGGGCGATGAGCCATGCAACGAAGAAGCCGATGGAGTACAGGAAGCCGTCGTAGCCCGTGAGCGCAATCGCGCCGACGATGCCCAGGAAGGACGCCGCCGAGAGGTAGTCACCCGCGATGGCCAGACCATTCTGGGTACCGGTGAAGGACGCGCCACCCGTGTAGAAGTCCGTCGCGGACTTCTGTGGCTTGGCGGCAGCCTTCGTCACGATGTACATCGTCACCACGATGAAGGCGACGAACACGCTGATGTTCAGGATCGGGTTTGTCTTCTGCGACGCAGCAAGAATGAGATCCATAGTGAGACCTTTCCTTTTCTAATCCGTGGGTGAGCGGGGCGCGGTGCCGCTAGCCCTGGGAAGCCTGGCTGGCTGGGGTTGCGGGGGAGCCTTCGAGGGACTCGCGAACATACTGGGCGCGGGGCTCAATTTCGCGGTCTGCGTACTTCACGTAGAGGTACGTGATCAGGAAGGTCGTAATGAACTGGCCGAAGCCGAGGAGCACGCCGAGGTTGATGTGTCCCCAGATCTTGATCCCCATGAAGTCCGGCGCAAACATCGCCAGGCTGACGTAGAGGACGAACCAGACGATGAAAAATACGGTCATGGGAAAAGTGAACCCGCGCATTTTTGAGCGAAGTTCCTGGAACTCGGGTGATTGTTGCGCGGCGACGAACTCATCGGGCGTGGGGATATGCCGTTGCGTGGGGGTGGCCGGCTGGGTCAACTCTTTCTCCCTTCCTGGGGACTGTGCAGATCTTCACGTTTTGCTACGGCCGCAGGACCGAAGCTTCTGTGATTGCCATCACAATTCTTTTGCGATTGCGAAAGAATCTACCGTCATCTAGAGCTTTTTCCAAAGTTTCCAATAGGAAACTTTCAACTTTATAGATACCCTTTATGAAAATTTCCGCCAGACCTGCAAAAACGCCGATCGCAGAGAAAAACCCGGCCATATGGCCGGGCTGATTCCTACCCCCGTTGCATCCCCCGTGTAAGACCTACGCCTTCCGGCGCCACGTTCCGAATCGGTAGCGCAACCCGTTCGGCTCCTCGTCGACCGGGTGGCCCTTCTCCGATGCGAACCACTCGGAACGCTCGACCGTAAAATCTGACTCATCCATCGCCGGGGCATAAACCTGGAAACGCTCCGGAGCAACCATGTCGATCTCCGTGATCACCACCCGGTCCGCGATCGGCATGCACTGCGCGTATACCTGGCCCCCACCCAGGATCCATACGGTCACCCGGCCGTCGTCCTGCAGCGCCTCCGACGCCGTCTCCGGGACCTCGCCGCCCGACCCTTCTCCGCGGGCAAATGCCGCGGCCGCTGCGATGCCGTCCTTAATGGAAGCGACCACGTGACCACCGGGAGCCGAATAGTCGGCCCTACGGGTGATGACGAAGTTCTCGCGGCCCGGCAGCGGGCGGTACTTGCCCAGCGCCTCCCAGCTCGTGCGGCCCATCACGACCGGATAACCCATCGTGGAGTTCTTAAAGTGCTTCAGGTCCTCCGGCAGATACCAGGGCATCTCCGCCCCATCGCCGATGATGCCGGCGGTTGTTTCAGCCCAGATCATCGCGATCTCCACCCCTTCCGGGACGTCCTCCCGGGTCAGGGTGGGGTAGTCGCCCTCGCGGTAACCACTGGGGCGCTGTTTATTCTGGACGCCAAACTCCGAAACTCCCATTACACAGCCACCTTTGCCTTAATCACCGGGTGCGGGTCGTAGCCCACGAAGTTCACGTCCTCGAAGCCATAGCTGAACATGTCCTTGGCCTTAGTCAGCTCCAGCTGCGGATAGGGGCGCGGTTCGCGCGAAAGCTGCAGCTCCACCTGCTCGCGGTGGTTGTCGTAGATGTGGCAGTCCCCACCGGTCCAGATGAACTCGCCGACCTCCAGGCCCGTCTGCTGGGCGAACATGTGGGTCAGCAGCGAATAGCTGGCGATGTTGAATGGCACGCCCAGGAACATGTCCGCGCTGCGCTGGTAGAGCTGGCAGGAGAGCTTCCCATCGGCCACGTACAGCTGGAACAGCAGGTGGCAGGGCGGAAGCGCCATGTTCTCCAGCTCCGAGACATTCCACGCGCTGACGATGTTCCGGCGGGAATCTGGGTTCTGCTTCAGCATCTCCAGTGCCTGGGAGATCTGGTCGATATGGCGGCCATCCGGGGTCGGCCAGCTGCGCCACTGCACGCCGTAGACCGGGCCCAGGTCGCCGTCCTCATCGGCCCACTCGTTCCAGATGCGGATGCCGTTATCCTGCAGCCAGCGGACGTTGGAGTCCCCGGAGAGGAACCACAACAGCTCGCCGACCACGGACTTCACGTGCACGGACTTCGTCGTAATCAGCGGGAAGGACTCTGCCAGATTAAAGCGGATCTGCTGACCGAACAGGGACGTCGTGCCGGTGCCGGTGCGGTCGTCCTTCTTGGCGCCCTCCGCGAGGATCTTGGAGAGCAGGTCCTCGTAGGGCGTGGCGATGGTGGGGGAAGTTTGAGCCTCTGACATGCCTCATAGTCTAGGCAAAAGGGCCACAGCTCAGCCAGTTGCCCGCCACCGGGTAGGTGCTAGAGGAACTTCTGGATGCTCGCCAGCAGGTCCTCGGCGATTTCCTTGCGACAGATTACCAAGTCCGGCAAGTACGGATCCGGCTCGTTATATGTCGCGGGCGATCCATCCAGGCGGCTGCAGTGCAGTCCTGCTGCTAGGGCGACGCCGATCGGGGCGGCGTTATCCCACTCGTACTGGCCTCCGGCGTGGATATACGCATCGTTTTCCCCACGCACCACGCTCATGGCCTTCGCGCCGCAGGAGCCCAGGCGGGTGATCTCCATGCCCAGATCCTCGGCCACGTCTACCGCGATCTGTGGAGTGGAATTTTGGCTGATGACGAGGCGGTTGTTCAGCTCACCGAAGTCAGCCTTCACCCGGCCCTCCCGGTAGTCGGCCGCAGTGTAGACGGTGTGCATTTCCGGCATGCCGACCGCGGACTCGGCAACCTCGCCGTCGACCGCGAGCGCGATGTGCACGGCCCAATCATTGCGGGCGCTGGCGTATTCGCGGGTGCCGTCCAGCGGGTCGATCACCCACACCCGGGACTTGTTCAGGCGGGAAGGGTCGTCCTCCGCCTCCTCGGACAGGATGGCGTCATCGGGGCGGTGCAGGCTCAGCACACGCGCGATCCAGGCCTGGGCGACCTTATCGCCTGACTTACCGAGCCCGTCGGAGTCCACCAGGAGGGGGTCGGGCGCACCAGCAGTGCGAATACTGGTGAGGATATCCCCGGTGCTGCGGGCCAAACGGGCGCAAAGAGTGGCATCGTCGAGCGCGTCGCCTGGGCCTAGTCCTTGTGTCATGGTCTACACCTTAGCGCTTCTGGTTGTATGTACTCATGCCCTCCGCCGACTTGGATCAATTTCATGCCCCAGTAGCCGCGTGGTTCCGGGACGTGTTCCACGAGCCGACGGTTGTCCAATCCCAGGCGTGGCGGGCCATTAGCGCAGGGGAGAACACCTTGGTCGTTGCTCCCACCGGTTCCGGTAAGACGCTGGCGGCGTTCCTGTGGTCGCTCTCCGAGCTGACACGCACGGGTGTGCTTTCCCATCCCTCCGCGGCTCAGACCGACCCACAGACCCCCACCCGCGTGCTCTACATCTCGCCGCTCAAGGCACTCGGAGTGGACGTTGACCGCAACCTCGCCGCCCCGCTGGCAGGTATCTCGCGCACCGCCGCGGCGATGGGGGAGGACGTCGCCCCGGTCCGGGTGGGTGTGCGCAGCGGGGACACCCCGCAGTCGGAGCGAGCAAAGTTGCTGCGTAACCCGCCAGAGATCCTCATCACCACCCCGGAGTCCCTGTACCTCATGCTGACCTCGAAGGCGGCGGGGACGCTGCGTGGGGTGGATACGGTCATCGTAGACGAGATCCACGCGGTGGCCGGAACCAAGCGTGGCGCCCACCTGGCCCTCTCCCTGGAGCGGTTGGAGCTGCTCACCGGGCGGGCGGTGCAGCGCATCGGGCTATCGGCGACGGTGAACCCGGTGGATGCGGTGGCTAGCTTCCTCGGCGGCGACCGCCCAGTTACGGTGGTTAACCCGGCGATCAGAAAGGATTGGGACGTCCAGGTCCGCAGCGTGGTGCCGGACTTCCAGGATCCGCCGGTTGCCGAAGACCTCGACGCCGCGCGCTACGAGGACCCGGCCAGCGGGGACCAGGAGGGCGTCGACGGGAGCCAGAGCGCAGCCGGTGTCGTAGAAGGTGGCGGACCTGCGGAGGGCGATGGCGCTGGTGATGAAGCCCTGATCGACGAGGCGCTCGTCGGCCCCAGCCTCATCGGCGAAGGGCTGGGTGGCGCCTCCGGCCTGGGGTCCGGGGCACGGGTGGCCAGTGGCGTCGATAAGGAATCCGCCCTCCCGCAACAAAAATCTGTCTGGCCCCACGTTCAGCACGCCATCTATCAGCAGGTCATGGCGAACCGGGCAACACTCGTCTTCGTGAACTCCCGGCGCGCGGCTGAGCGGCTCACCGGGGCGCTCAACGAGCTGTGGGCCGAGGAGCACGACCCGGAGTCCATCGCCGCTCCCACCCGTCGCGACCCCGCGCAGCTCATGGCGCAATCTACCCAGGTCACCGGCGTACCGGCCGTCATCGCTCGCGCCCACCACGGCTCGGTATCCAAGGAAGAGCGCGCAGATATTGAGGCAGCGCTGAAGTCCGGGACCCTGCGCTGCGTGGTCGCCACCAGCTCCCTGGAGCTCGGCATCGACATGGGCCTGGTGGACCACGTGGTGCAGGTGGGTGCCCCACCCTCGGTGGCTTCTGCGGTGCAGCGCTGCGGCCGCGCCGGGCACACCGTGGGCGCGACCTCGCATGCCACGATTTACCCGCTGCACAAGCAGGACGCCGAGGCCGCCACCGTCATCACCCAGCGGTTGTACGCGGGCGAGCTGGAACCGCTGCAGATCATCACGAACGCCCTGGACGTGCTCGCGCAGCAGACGATTGCCGCTGCGGTGCAGGCCCAGCTGGGTTTCACGAATCCGCCGGCGGGCGCGGAGGCCGGGGCGTTGGCGTCGGAAAATGAGGAGGTACAAGCACCACACGGGACGCTGGACGTGGAGCGCTGGTGGCGTGCGCTGCGCCGGGCGTACTCCTATGCAGCGCTGCCACGGGATGCCTTCGACGGCGTGATCGAGCTGATCAGCGGGCACTATCCCAGCACCGACTTCGCGGACCTCAAACCTCGGGTGGTGTACGACCCGGCGGCGGGAACGCTCCAAGCCCGCCCTGGTGCCCAGCGGCTGGCGGCCACGAGCGGCGGAACGATCCCGGACCGCGGCATGTTCGGAGTCTTCCTCGCCGCCGGTGAGGAGGGGGCCCGGCGCGTCGGGGAGCTCGACGAGGAGATGGTGTACGAGTCCCGGGTGGGGGACGTATTCACCCTCGGGGCCTCCAGCTGGCGGATCACGGAGATTAACCGCGACCAGGTCATCGTCGTGCCCGCGGCGGGCCACACCGGGCGGTTGCCGTTTTGGGTCGGCGACGCCGCCGGCCGGCCAGTGGAACTGGGCACGGCGATCGGTGAGCACCGCCGGCAATGGGGCAGCGGCACCGTGGGCGACCTGCACGCGGCCCCGTTCATCTGCGATAACACCCGGGAAAACCTGGACGGCTACTACCGGGACCAGAAGGAAGCCACCGGGATCCTCCCGGACGAGCGCACCCTGCTGGTGGAGCGCTTCCGGGACGAGATCGGCGACTGGCGGGTGATCGTCCACTCGCCCTATGGGCGTGGGGTTAATGCGCCGTGGGCGATGGCTCTCGGGGCGGTGCTGCAGCGGGAGACCGGGATCGACGCGATGGCCGTGGCCGGCGACGATGGGCTGGTGTTGCGTCTTCCGTATTCCGAGGAGCCGCCAGGGGCGGACCTGGTGCTGGGGCAGTTCTTCCGGGAGGCCAGACCTGGAGTCGGGGAGGGTGCTGCTGGTGGCAGCGCCGGGGATCGGAAGGATGATGCAGGCTGGGATGGAAGGCAGCCGGCGGAGCTCTCCGAGGTTGTGCTGGCCGATGTGATGGATAACGTGGGCAGCTCCGCGCTCTTCGCGGGGCGTTTTCGAGAATGTGCGGCTCGGGCCTTGCTGCTGCCCCGACGCAACCCGGGCAAGCGGCAGCCCCTGTGGCAGCAGCGGCAGCGCGCTTCCCAGCTGCTGGATGTGGCCCGGGAACACCCCGAGTTCCCGATCATGGTGGAGAGCATGCGCGAATGCCTCCACGACGTCTACCAGCTGAATGCCCTCACCGAACTGTTGAAGAAGCTTGGTGTACGCGGCGGCAGCTCTGGCGTGCGGGTTGCGGAGGTCACCACCGAGGGGCCGAGCGCTTTTGCCGAATCCTTGCTGTTCACCTACACCAGCGCGTTCATGTACGAAGGTGATTCCGCGGAGCGGGCCGCCGCGCTGGCGGTCGACCCCGCGCTGTTGGCCAAGCTGCTGGGCAAGAGCGGCGACGGTCTCCAATTGGACCCGGCGGTGGTCACGCGGGTGGTGTCGGCAGCCCAATGGCTGGCCGATGGTCGCCAGGCCGGCACCGCCGAGCAGGCCATCGACATGATCCGCGCCCTTGGCCCCCTGACCCGGGAGCAGGTCAGTCAGCGCCTGGTGCCGGAGAATCGGGATGCAGTGCTGGCGGAACTGGCGGAGCTTGTCCCGCAGCGCCTCGCCGAGGTGACCTTCGGCGGGGCCAGCCGCTGGGCGGTCGTTGAGGATATGCCGGTGCTCCGCGACGGGCTCGGCGTGCCCGTCCCACCTGGCGTGGCCGCCGATCCTGCGCAGGTGGATGACGCCATCGACCAGCTGGTGCTGCGCTTCATGCGACACCAGGGTCCGGTGACCCCTGCCCGCGTGGCTGCAGAGTTCGGGCTGGGTGCAGCCACCGCCGAATCTTTGCTGAAACGTTGGGTCGGCCAGCGCCGGCTTGAATCGGGCCACTTCACCGCAGGTGGCGGTGAGGGTACAACCGAGCAGGCTACGGAATATATCGACACCGGCATGCTGCGTCGCCTGCGCTCGGCCACGCTCGCCGCCGCCCGCGGGGCCGTGGAGCCAGTCAGCCCGCAGACCTATGCGGAGTTCCTCGTGGACTGGCATGGGGTAGGCAGCTCCGAGCGGGAGGAGCTCGGCGAAGTCATCGAACAGCTCGCCGGGGTCGCACTGCCCACCAGCGCCTGGGAAACCCTGGTGTTGCCCAGCCGGATCCCGGACTATCAGCCAGGAGATCTCGACGACCTGCTGGCCACCGGGGAGATCATCCTGCGCGGGGTGGGGACCGCGGGGACTAATGACGCCCTCGTCAGCCTGCTGCCCGCGGACATCGCTCCGCTGCTCATCGACGAGCCGGCGGAGGCCCCGCAGCTCTCGATGGTCGCCACCCAGCTGTTGGAACACATGTCCGGTGGCGGGGCTTTCCTCGCCGCCGAGCTCACCCGGGCTACGGGCGCGGCCTATCAAGAAGTCGACGACGCCCTGTGGGAGCTCTTCGACTGTGGCCTCATTGCTCCCGATGGTTTCGCCGCGCTCCGGGCGAGGTTGACGTCCGGAAAACAAAGTGGTGCCACCGCCCACCGGGCACCCCGCCGCAACCGCGGGAGGGGATCGGCGCGGCGGCTGCGGATGGGGCGCAGCAGTTTTGCGCAGATGGCCGGCAACGAGTCGATGGACCGCATCCGGCAGCGGCGCCAGGCGATGAACGCGCACCAGTCGGTGCCGGGGCGCTGGGCAGCACTCGCCCCGCTGCTAGAGATCGATGTGACCGACGCGGAGCGTGCCCTGGCCCGCAGTGAGGCGTGGATTGATCGTTATGGCGTGGTCACGCGCGGGGCTGTGATGGCGGAACATCACGCCGGTGGTTTCGCGGAGGCCTACCGGACCTTGAGCGCCTGGGAGGATTCCGGCGCGGTGCTGCGCGGATACGTCATCGAGGGCCTCGGCGGGGCGCAATTTGCCCCGCACGCGGTGATCCGGCAGCTGCGACAACTGGAAGACCACGGTGCGAACCCTCAGGCGGATGGCACGCCCGCCAGCAGGGCGGGGGACGGGCCGGTGCTGCTGGCCGCCGGTGACGTGGCCAACCCTTACGGTGCGGCCCTGGCGTGGCCTAGCCTTGACGGCGAGCCCGCCCGGCTGACCCGGGGTGCGGGAGCCTTCGTGGTGCTGGATCGTGGCCGCTTGGTCGCGCATTTCACCCGGGGTGGCAGGACGCTCACCGCCTTCGACGCACCAAGCATGGCCGACGACACCCCGCCAGGAGCCATCAGCCAGCCGACGATCGACGCCATCATCGTCGCGCTGAGCAGCACGATTCGCGCCGGGCGGCTCTCTCCGGTCACGATTGACAGGATCAATGGCGCATCCGTGATGGATTTGCCCACCCAGGGCTGGATCGCTGCGGGGGCGCGGCTCACCCCGAAGGGCCTGAGCATCCGCGGCTAACGGCGCGACCGAGCAAGCTCAGCTGAGCTAGAACCCCGAGACCGGAAGGAGGCGGGCAATGCCCGAGGGAGATTCCGTCCTGCAGTTGGCCAATAGGCTCAAGTGGATGCCCGGCCGCGAGGTGCTGCACAGCGACTTCCGGGTGCCCGCCCTGGCCACCGCCTCCATCACCGGTGAGCGGATCCAGGCGGTCTGGCCCTATGGAAAGCACTTGTTCATCCAGGCAGGGGAGCAGATCCTGCACACTCACCTGAAAATGGAGGGGGTATGGGCCATCCACGCAGCTGGCAGCCGCTGGCGCCGCCCGGGGTACACCGCCCGGGTCGTGCTTCACTTGAGCCCCCAGCATCCGAGCGGGCCGCCCATCGAGGTCGTCGGCCACGAGCTGGGCTTCGTGCGCCTGTATCCGGCCCGAGACTACCCCGCCGTGGTCCAGCACCTGGGCCCCGACATCCTGGACCCCTGCTGGGCCAGCGAAGAATTCCGGGACACCGGCCGGACGGGGCGAGACGAGGCCCTGCGACGGATCCTGCGCCGCCCCGACCGGAGCCTGGGGGCCGCATTGCTGGATCAACGCAATGTCGCCGGTATCGGCAATGAATACCGCGCCGAGGTCATGTTCCTCACCGGCCTGCACCCCGCCGTACCCGTCGGGCGGGTTGGGGAGGAGAAGGTGGCGCAGGCGCTGGACCTGGCGCGTCGGGTGATGTGGGAGAACCGGCTGGAGCCACACCGGGTGTTCACTGGTGACCGGCGCCCCGGGATGGGCACCTTCGTTTTCGGCCGCGCGGCGAAGCCCTGCCGACGCTGCGGGGAAACAATCGAACAGTCCACCCTCGGGGGGCGTTTCGCAGGCGGGGACCCGGTACTGGACGCCGGGGAGTTGGAACGCATCATCTGGTGGTGCCCGCACTGCCAGCCGGGCGTTTAAGGCCTAGCCTCCCCTCCCGTTAGCTCCCCCAGGTTGGGGTAGAGCAGGCTGTTTTCGCGGGTTAGGAAAAATTTTCAGGGAATTTTTATCTGAACGATTCAGTACTGTGTGACGCGCTGCTAGCTGGGTTCACTGCTCCGCGAGCGTGTCATGTCACGCATGTATTCGGTAGTCGTTGAACGATATCTATTGATATCGACTTATGCATGCGAGCTGTAGATCTGAAGCGTGTGGGCTCCTCGTTTGGGGGAGTGCTAGGGGTTCGTGGTCTGTTTTAAGAGGGCTCTTAGGGGTGATCTCTGGTTAACTTTGAGGTTTCACTCCATTAACCAAGTGGCCGTTCGAGGGTGGTTATCTTATCGGTGCCGCTTACACAGAGTCAGCGTCATGCAGTCAGCTTTACACCGAGGAGGAGAATTCTTTCGTGTTCACCCGCAAAACCTCGACGGCCGGTAAGTGCGCCGCCGCAGTAGCAACTCTCGGCCTCGTGGCCACCGGCTTGGCCGGCCAGGCCCAGGCAGACACCCTGAACGATCACTACCCGGAGACCCCCAAAACCAACGTTGACCTGCCGATCGTCAACACCTACCACGGTAGCGACCACATCAAGGCCAATATCCTCAACCCGCGTCCAGTGTGCAACTCTGGGGAGGACTTCCGCACCGTTGTCTACAAGGTCAAGGATAATTTCACCCCGGCCGGCACGATCTCTGCGACCAACGGAACCGCCGACACCATCCCACTGACCCAGGACCTGTCCAAGTCCCAGTCCATCCAGCTTTCCGTTAAGGGCGACCGGACCTCCACCACCACCGCTAACCTCGGCGGCGGAGCCAGCGGGGACAAGGGCAACGTCTCCACCGGTATCACCTACTCCCTGGCCAAGACCCTGGGCTTCGAGGCCTCCTACTCCCTGAGCTGGGAAGTCGGCCAGAGCATCGGCCCATACGACGTTCCAGCTGGAAAGACCGGCGAGGCGACCTACGGCTTCCGCACCATCACCATGACCGGCACCCAGCAGTACTGCAAGCCGAACGGCACCTGGTCCACCCCGCGCAGCTGGACTGCACTCACCCCGATCAAGAACCAGGTCAATGTGAAGCTCTATGAAAACCCGGCCGGCGCTGCCGAGGGCGCGAAGGTCGAGGAAGGTACCGAGCCTCAGGGCGAGCCGGTGGAGGTCCAGGAGGATGCGAAGCCGACCGAGGGCGAGGCTCCAGAGGCCGTGACCAAGGAGGCAGAGCCAGAAAAGGCCGCCCAGGCTGAAGAAATCGCCGCTAAGTCCGAAACCACCACGCTCGAGGAAGAGGAAGCCTAATGCAGAAAACCAAGAACTCCCTCCGCCTGGCCACCGCAGGCCTGGCTACCGTCGCCGCGCTCAGCGGAATCGGCGGTGCGGTTGGTGCTGCCACCGCGCAGGAAGAAATCGACAAGGACTTCTCCCACGCCGCTGCGTCCAACCAGGCCGACTATGACCTCGAGCCGTACTTCCAGACCTCCGGCGCCAAGGCGAAGGGCTTCGCCGGAACCGTCGTCCTGAAGGTGAAGAACGTCGGCAGCCAGCGCTACTACCAGGACTATCCGCTGACGACCTTCCGCATCAACGTGAAGACCGACAAGGGTCCGGAGGGCGTTGACCGCCTCATCACCCCGCGTGGCATGAACGGTGCGCACATCTTCGATGAGGGCTTCGACCCGGAGACCTCCACCCGAAGCTTCACCGTCACACTCTCCAACCCGATTAACGCCGGCGATACCGCGACCGTCGCGGCCCTGGACTTCGGTGACGGCAACACCAAGGAAGGTCGCCTCTACAACTACCTTGAGGTCACCCAGACCGGCCGCCACAAGGAGGACACCGCCACCGCTAACGACGAGCAGGTGGACTCCCGTGAGCACACGGTCACCGATACCGGCAAGAAGAACGAGGGCCTCTTCTAGCCCCCATCCCGACTGGGGGAGTGGCATTCGCCACCCCTAGAGTTCCGGATCGTTGTCCCTTTAGGGACGTCAAAATCCCCGCCGATGCTTTGAACTAGCCCCCGAAAGTTGGACTGGTTTAATTCTAGGCGGTGAGGGGTTCAAGGGTCTGATTCCGATATTGCAT
>NZ_JASONC010000030.1:0-13509 GCF_030217065.1 Corynebacterium sp. UMB4614 | reverse complement strand
GTTCATCCCGTGGCGGCCCTTCTTGTGTTTCCGCGCCAGCCTGGCGGCGGGGTGCGGCGCTTAGACGTCCTCGCGGAGCATGTCCTCCAGGGACTTCTCGCTCAGCAGGTATGGTGCGATCTCCAGCACGGTGAAGGCGCCGGTCTGGCCGGACTCCTTCAGGCGGTGGGCGGCGCGGCCGTATGCGACCTGCACGGCTGCGGTGAAGTCTGGGTTGCGGTCCAGCTCCAGGGTGTACTCCACGGTGTGGTGGGTGCGGGTCGCGCCCAGCTCACCGGTGGTGATCACGTGGCCGCCGTGTGGCATGCCGGTGTGGTTCTTGTCGAACTCCTCCTGGCTGATGAAGTTCACCTCGACCTCGTAGCCCACGAAGTAGTCCGGCATGGTGCGGATGTCGTTCTCGATCCGCTCCTTCAGTGCGGCGTCGTCGCTTTCTGGGACGACGAAGCACTGGCGCTTGTGGGCGTTCTTGCCGGTGATGCCTTCGGCCTCACCGCGGCGAGCCTTGTCCAGGGCTTCCTCGGCCGGGAGGGTGTACTGGACGGCGGAGGCCACGCCCTCGATGCGGCGCAGGGCGTCGGAGTGGCCCTGGGAGAGGCCTGGGCCCCAGAAGGTGTTCTGCTGCGCGCCCGGCAGCACGGCGGCTGCGTACACGCGGTTGAGGCTGAACATGCCCGGGTCCCAGCCGGTGGACACGACGGCGACGTTGCCGGCCTTCTCGGCGACGTCCTGCATCGCGGAGTAGTGGCGGGCGACGTCGCGGTGGTTGTCGTAGGTGTCCACGGTGCAGGCGTACTTCGCGAACTCCGGTGCCTGCTCCGGGATGTCGGTGGCGGAGCCGAGGCAGAGGTAGAGAACGTCGATCTTGTCTGCGTATTCAGCCACGTCTGCAACGGGGATGACCGGCGCGTCGGTGTCGAGGCTGTCGCGGCGCGAGAAGACGCCCACCAGTTCAATGTCGCTGGTCTGCTTGATGACGGCTTCGACGGACTTTCCGAGGTTGCCGTACCCCACGATGCCGGCCTTGATTGTCGCCATGCGTGTTCCTTTCGTTGGAGTGGCTTGTTGTCGGCCTTCAACGTTACGCCGATTATTCGGGCCACCACTAGGTTTAGGCACGCAAAAATTCCATTTTTTGGTGCGTGGAGCTGCGATTTGTCGCTTCTGTGGGGTGGCATGTATAGTTATGCCCTGTTGCGCCCGTAGCTCAACGGATAGAGCATCTGACTACGGATCAGAAGGTTAGGGGTTCGAATCCCTTCGGGCGCACGAGTTCAAACCCCTGGTTGGTGGCTTCGGCCCCACCAGGGGTTTCTTGCTTTCCGCGCCGGGCTGCCCCCCGCAGGCTGACCCGCGCACTACTCGTAAATTGAGATATCCACGCCTTCGGCTTCCATTTGGGAAAGCATCTGGGAGTAGCAAGTCTGCGTCCAGCCGGAGGTCCCGTCGGTGAAGAAGCTCGTGCCTACTTGGTGGAGGTGGATGTCTCCGCAGTGGGACAGGGTCTTATTCATTGGCGTCGCGGACACCTGGCCTGGTGCCTCGGTGTGGCCGATGAGTGGTGCCGTGCCCTGACCTGCGGCCGGGGCTGGACTGTTCTGCGGAGTTTGCTGCGGCGCAGGCTCCGTCGCGGCTTGCCCTCGGGTCGGCGCAGGTTTCTTACTGGTCTTGTCGCGGGACGTCGTCTTTTCCGTGGATGCTGCCTTGGTAGACGTCGCTGAGGAGGACGTCGCCCCCTGGCCACCGTCCCCTGCATTGTTCCCGCAGGCCGCGAGCCCAAGGGTGAGGGCGGCTGCGAAGACAACGCTTCCAACTCGCTTGGACCTGCGACTTTGCAGTGTGGTCATGTTAAAATTTCACTTTCTGGCGAGCCCGGAGGGGCTAGAAAATCTCGATGCGCGCGCCGATGGACTCCGCGCTGAGCAGCTGATCCACCCAGTCCTTCGCGCCGGGGCTCACACGAATCACGGGGCGCGGATCCGTCGCATCCCCGTGCTTGGTCGTGGCCTCGTAGCGCTTCCGGGCGGCGTAGCCAGCCTCCGTCAGCGCGCTGAGGTCCTTGTGCTCCAGCTCCTCGCGGGCCTGGTTGAGGATCTCAAGGGCCTCGTCGAAGCACTCGATCAGTGCATCCCGGTTGCCTTCGCACATGGCTCTGACCAGCGACGGGGCAGTGCCAGCCACCCGGGTGGTGTCACGGAAGGACCCGGCAGCCAGGGCAAGACTGAGTGGCCCGCCCTGGTCGCCCACCATCGCCAAGGTCTCGGCGAAAACATGCGGCAGGTGGGAAATCCGTGCCACCGCGCGGTCGTGCGCGCCCGAGCGGCTCGGGATCGTGATCGCACCAGTAGCCTCCGCCATGCGCACCACCCGCTCAAAGGTGGTGAACCACGCGCGCGGTGGCTCGTTCTCAGCGACGGCCCGGTCGTAGGCGACCACCCACACGGCACCGTCGAAGAGCCCGTTGAGGGTCGCCCGCCAGCCCGAATGCGCAGTTCCTGCCATCGGGTGTCCGCCGACGAAGCGATCCGCCATCCCGCGATCCTCGACCAGCGCCTGGACCTCGCCCTTCACGCTGGTCACATCGGTCAGGCCCACGCTCGGCGCGTGCTGGCCGACGGCGTCCAAAATCTCGGGCAGGGCAGGAGCAGGAACCCCCAGGACGACGAGGGCGTCCTCCCGTTCCGCGCGCTGCAGGGTCGCGGAGAGGTCCCCGGAGACGTCGTAACCATCCTCGGCGGCCTGCTCCACCGTCTTCGCGGAACGATTCCAGCCGAACGCGGACCAACCGCCGTCCGCGAGGTCGCGCAGCAGGGAGCCGCCGATCAGCCCCAGCCCGAGGACGCACACCGGGAAGCGCTCGAACGCGGTCGGGGTGCCCGGCGACGGGTGCAGAGGGTGACGGGTGGGCTGGGATTCATGCTGCGTACTCACGCTTTAATTCTCTCATAAGCCCCGGACGCGCGCCGGGGACTGCGAGAGCCCACGAGGCGGCCGGAGTGCTGGCCACAGCGGGTGCCCCAGCGGTGCAGACTCGCGCCCCGCGACCGGCTAAAATCCGAAACATGAGTAACACTGACTCCTTCGACACGATCGCTGTGGTGGCGACCAGCACCGAGCACGGCTGGGCGCTGCGCGAGCTGCCTGATGATGCGACCGATTCCCTCGAGAGCCTCGTCGACCACCTCCGCAGCGAACGCGCCGAAGGTGCCGTTCTTGGTCTAGTCTGCATCGAGGACTCCTGGTGCGCGATCGTGCGCCCCGTCCCTGGTGGAGTAGGGATTTTGATGTCGGACGCCACCGCGGCGATCGACGATTACCTGGCGACTGACATGCTCGACGAGCTGGACGTCGACACTCCCACCGAGGAGGAGGCCGACGAGGCCGACGAGAACGATGCCGCCTGGCCAGAGGGCGAATTCGACATGCTGGAGGACCTGGGCGTCTCCGAGCAACTGCTCACGGTTGTCTTCGACGATCCGGAGTACTACCCGGCGGAGCAGCTGATCTGCGTTGCCGAGGAGCTCGGCTTCGACGAGGAGCTCTCCGACCTTCTGGACGCGAACCTGCCTGATGACGAGGACGATGACGACTGAGCCAGGTAGCCCCGCCGGGCCGGAACGTCTCATCGGGGGCGGTCTGCCGCGGCAGGGTGGGCACGTCGCTGACGAGGAGCTGATGCGGCAGGCCATCGACGTCGCCCGTTCCACGCCGCCGGGGGATGTACCGGTCGGTGCGCTGGTCGTCGACGCCGACGGTCAGCTCCTGGCTACCGCGACGAACCGTCGGGAGCAGGACGCCGACCCGCTGGCGCACGCGGAGGTCCTCGCGCTGCGGCAGGCGGTCCGAGCTCTCGGAGATTCCTGGCGGCTGGAGCGCTGCACCTTGGTCGTGACCTTGGAACCGTGCGCGATGTGCGCGGGAGCTGCGCTGGGGGCGCGGGTGGGCCGCATCGTATTCGGCGCCTACGAGCCGCGCACCGGGGCCTGCGGCAGCGTGTGGGACCTGCCGCGGGAGGCGCCGCTGCATAAGGCAGAGGTGCGCGGAGGCGTGCTGCAGCCGGAGTGCGAGCAGCTCCTGCGGGGTTTCTTCGAGAAGCTCCGCTAGCGCCGCGCGGTGGCGGGGCGCCACCGGCAGAGGTCGGCGCCGAACCCGTGGCCTGCCTTTTGGGGCGCGGGTGCGGTTTTGCTACTCTTATCGAAGGTTTTCATGGCCACCTGGCTGTGATCCTGGTGGTGTGTCCGAGCGGCCGAAGGTACTCGCCTCGAAAGCGAGTGAGGGTAAAACCTCCGAGGGTTCAAATCCCTCCACCACCGCAACACGATCCCCGTCCTTCCCGGACGGGGATTTTTTCTGCCCAGCGGCTAATACACGCTTAGGGCACCTAAGCCACGACCCACTAGGCTGGGAGCGATACCCCTTTTCCCGGCATGGAAGGCCCCTTAGCTCGTGGCGAAGTTCCTGTTTCACCTCGGACGCTGGTCGTTTACTCGTAAGTGGCTCGCCATCGGCATCTGGCTGGTCGTCCTCGTCGGCATTGGCGCGGCCGCGCTCACTGGCCAGAAGGGCTTCAACGACGTCTTCGAAATCGACGACATGCCCTCCACTCACGCCACCGAGCTGCTCCAGGAGAAGTTCCCTGAGATGGGTGACCCTGGCGAGGAGTCGATCGTCAACGTCGTCTTCCAGGCCCCGGAGGGCAAGCAGCTGAAGGACCCCGAGTACATGGCGGCGATGGACCGCACCGTCGAAGCCATCAAGCAGGACGTCCAGAACCTCGGCGACACCCTCCAGCTGCACAACCCCGTGACGATGAACGACGGGCTGCAGAAGGAGCTCGTCCAGCAGGAAATGGAGATGGGGCTGCCGCGCGAGACCGCGCTGCTGGACGCACACACCCTCCGCGCCGTGTCCGACGACGGCCGCACCGGCGTGCTGAGCTTCAGCTTCGACGTCCCCGTCCCCGCGGACGTCACCGACGAAGACCGGCAGGCCGTCACCGACGCGATGAACATCTCCCGCGACGCAGGGCTCACCGTCGAGGCCGGTGGCCTGGGCTTCGCGGACCCCGTCGCCGTCGAACCGATCAGTGAGATCGCCGGTCTGGCGGTGGCGATGATCATCCTCTGGGTGACCTTCGCCAGCCTGCTCGCCGCCGGGTTGCCGCTGCTCACCGCGGTGGTCGGCATCGGCATCGGCACGCTGTTGACGGTCGGCGCGACCTTCTTCGTGCCGTTGAATTCTATGACGCCAACGCTGGGCCTCATGCTGGGCCTCGCGGTCGGTATCGACTACGCGCTGTTCATCATGGCCCGCTACCGCGACGAGCTGCGGCACGGGCGTAGCCGACTGGATGCGATTGGCCTGGCGACCGGTACCGCGGGCTCGGCGGTGGTCTTCGCGGGCCTGACGGTGATCATCGCGCTGGTCTCGCTGCGCCTGGCGAACATCACCTTCCTGACATATATGGGCTACGCGGCCGCGGCGAATGTCTTCATCGCCGTGCTGGTGGCCCTGACCCTGCTGCCCGCGCTGCTGGGCGTGCTCGGGGACCGGGTGTTCAA
Source organism: Corynebacterium sp. UMB4614 (assembly GCF_030217065.1). Classification (NCBI taxonomy): domain Bacteria; kingdom Bacillati; phylum Actinomycetota; class Actinomycetes; order Mycobacteriales; family Corynebacteriaceae; genus Corynebacterium; species Corynebacterium sp. UMB4614. The sequence continues at coordinate 7,948 of NZ_JASONC010000030.1, read as the reverse complement.
GAAGGAGGCCGCCGACCCACACGACACCGAGGCCCGCGCCGTGCCGCCAGAGAAGCAGAAGAACACCTTCAGCGTGCGCTGGGTGAAGCTGGTGCACCGCGTGCCCGGGCTCATGCTCGCCCTGGTGATGGTGGTACTGGCCGGGCTTTCGATCCCGGTGCTGAACCTGGAGCTCGCGCTGCCCTCGGATAAGACGGCGAACGTCACCTCCACGCAGCGTAAGTCCGCGGAGATGCTCGAAGAGGGCTTCGGCGGCGGCAAGAACGCCCCGATGCTCGTCGTGGTGGACGGCTCCGAGGCCCGCGGGGATGCGGAGGCGCTGAAGCCTTACCGTGGCGGCACGGAACCGACGTCGGAAAATCAACCGAGCCCGGCGCAAGCGACGTTCATGTACGCCGCGGACCAGATGCGGCAGAACGCGGACGTGGTCAACGCGCAGATCGTCGGCATGAGTGAGGACGAAACCGCAGCGCAGCTGCTGGTGACCCCGAAGGCAGGCCCGACGGATGACCGGACCGTGCAGCTGATCCACACGCTGCGGGCGCAGCAGGCGGAGATCGAGGCGGCGACCGGCGCGACGATCGGCATTACCGGCCTGACCGCAATCCAGCAGGATGTCACCGACAAGCTGGCCGACGCGATGCCGATCTACCTGGGGCTCGTGGTGGGTCTGGCGCTGATCCTGCTGCTGATGGTTTTCCGCTCCATCGTGGTCACGCTCATCGCAGCACTCGGGTTCCTGCTCTCCGTGGGTGCGGCCTTCGGCGTGACTGTGCTGTTTTGGCAGGAGGGGCTGTGGGATCTGTGGCACTCGCCGGGCCCGCTGGTCAGCTTCGTGCCGATCTTCCTCATCGGCGTGACCTTCGGCCTGGCCATGGACTATCAGGTGTTCATCGTCTCCCGCATGCGCGAACGCTTCCTGCACGATTCGCAGGCGGCGGCGCGCGGTTCTCGTTACACCGCGGTGGAGGATTCCGTCATCGGTGGCTTCTCGCTGGGTGCCCAGGTAGTGACGGCGGCGGCGCTGATCATGATCGGCGTGTTCGCCTCCTTCGTTTTCCAGCCGTTGCCGTTCATTCAGATCTTCGGCTTCGCGCTCGGCGCGGGTGTGCTCTTCGACGCCTTCTTCATCCGTATGACGTTCGTCCCGGCGCTGATGTTCCTCTTCGGCAATGGGACGTGGTGGATGCCGAAGTGGCTGGACAAGGTGCTGCCCACCGTGGATGTGGAGGGCTCGGCGCTGGAGAAGGCCTTCGCGAGCGGGGAGATCGGCGAGGCTGCCAAGCGCTAGGCGTGTGGTGCTGAGCCGATTACCGTGCAGCGGTGTAGGTGGTACCGCGTCGCCCTTGACCGCCATGCATGTGGACGAGCTCCCGCTCAATGAGTGGTTTGAGCGCGTACCTCACCTGGCTTTCGCTGAGGTTGGTTGCGTCGATGATGTTTTTTAGCGTTACCGTGGCCCCTCCAACTGCCGCGGTGTGTACTGCCTTGTACACAGCCGGGGCATTCTTGCCGAGCTTCTCCAGATCGGGGAGGGGCTGCGCTGCAGGAGATGGCTGCGGGGATGGCTCTGCCTTTGAGGCGGGGGCCGGCGTAGGCGCCGGAGAGGCCTGGGAATCGGTCGGCGCCGGGGCAGTAGTCTCGGGGGCAGCAGTCTCGCCACCCATGTCGGGGCGCAGCTGGGGTTCGGTATCGCGCCAGAAGAACGCGGTGAACTTCACACCCGTGTCGACGAATGTGGGCGGCTTGAGCCCCTGTTCGCGAAGGGATTTCAGGATGGTCTGGACGCCACCACCTTCACCCTCGATGATTCTGTGCCCAGCGTCATCCCGCAGCGACCTCGCGAGCCGGTAGAGCCGCTGATTCACTTCTTGGCGCCAGAGCTCGTCGCTTTTCAGTTGGCTGACCGACAGGGATTTCAACCCACCGGGACTCATAATCATGAGTGCCTTGTGGGTAATGCGGACATCGATACTGCGGCCCTCTTCGAGGGTGTCGGGGCCTAAGTCGCGGTGGATGAGTGCATTGGCCACGGCCTCTCGGATGGCGTTGAGCGGTAGCTCTGGACGGTCGACCATGTGCCCGTTGGCGAGGTAGGCCTGATACGTGCTGAGGTTAGCGGTGATCCACTCCATCGTTTGGTCGAGGAGGGTGGGCAGTGGACCAGAGAAACGCTCGAGGTTCCGGGTTCTTGCGGACGACTGGCTGTGTGAAGGGGGCGCGTCGGGGAGCCGGACCGCACAGGTCACGCTGAGAGCTGGGTAGACCCCTTGGGGGAAAGTACTGAGGGCGTAGTACCCGGCCACGCTGAGCTCCCCGGTGGGTAGCACGGCCGTAATTTTCCTGAGAATCTCGAGGTCATCGTCGATATCCCGGAAGGGGCGCACCGCTTGGCGCAGGTCGTTGGCGACTTGCTGGACGAGTTTTTCGTCCAGGTCTTTGGCCGACGTGTTGGGCACGGGCCGCATGTCGTAGTCCGCCGTGGGGTTTTCCGGAGACTTCGCGGCCTCGATCATCCGCAGGTCGGATGCGTGCATTTCGTAGTCGCCATCAGCCTGTCGGAGATAGGCGCGATGCTTATACCGAGCGGGTCTTTCCTGGATCGGCAAACCTTGAACTTCGGCGACAACGACGGTCGGGGCGTCTTCGGCGGTGCCCATTCTCACTGAGTACGTGTTGATGTACGGGCACGGGGAGATGGCGTTGCGCGCCTGATCGACAATCCCGGCTTCGAGCTTCGCGGGTTCTGGCACTCCCACAATGTCAAAGTTTGATCGCTCGTCGATGCCAAGGATGATCGTTCCGCCCTCGGGCATATTTGCGAAAGCGCAGGTTGTTGCCCCTAAGTTTTCTGGCAGGCCGTGGGCAGCGCGTTTCACCTCGACGGTTGTTGAGTCCCCTTGACGGAGGCGAAACCAGGAGACCTCTTGCTGAATGCGTGCCGAATCCCACGTCATGATTGAAAGTTTAAAGGTTTAAACCTCTAAAAACAAGAGTTTCGGGCTAAGACTTGGAGTTTTTAAAAGTGTGCGTTGGTCAGCACTGACGTTAGTGCAGGTCGCATAGGTATCAGTAATACTTGTAAACTTGGAATGACACTGTGAAATATTCCCAGTCTTATTCTCAGTATGAGTTTTCCACGTGCGGCGCGGGGTATCACTGAGCCTTCGTGGACACCGCCCAGCAGTTCGCCACGGGCATGTCCGGGGCGAGCACTAGACTGTCGGTTATGACTTCCGGATCCCACTCGCAGCCACCGCACGACGCGGCCGGGTTTGCCACTGATACGTCCTTCGAGCTCCTCAAGCCCCTGGGCGAGGTGATCGACCCGATCGCATCGCACTCCGGCGAAGGGGACCGCGAAACACGACTGACGCAGGGTCGGGTGGGTGTGCTTAAAACACCGCACGGGAACATCAATACCCCCGCCTTCATCCCCGTCGCAACCAAAGCGACGGTGAAGACCCTGACCCCGGAGCAGGTGCGATCCGCGGGGGCGCAGGCAATCCTTTCCAACGCGTACCACCTCTACCTGCAGCCCGGCCCGGACATCGTCGACGAGGCCGGCGGCGTGGCCACCTTCGAGAACTGGCACGGGCCGACCTACACGGATTCCGGTGGATTCCAGGTCATGAGCCTCGGCGTGGGCTACAAGAAGGTCCTCGCGATGGACTCGAAGGTCTCCGAGGATAAGGTCATCGCGCAGCAGAAGAAGCGCATGGCGATCGTGGACGAGGACGGGGTGGACTTCCGTAGCGTCATCGACGGCTCCAAGCACCGCTTCACCCCCGAGGTCAGCATGCAGATCCAGCACCAGCTGGGGGCGGACATCATGTTCGCCTTCGACGAGCTGACCACGCTGGCGAATACCCGGAAGTACCAGGAAGCGTCGGTGGAGCGCACCCACCGCTGGGCGAAGCGCTGCCTTGAGGAGCACCAGCGCCAGACGGAGCTGCGTAGCCACCGGCCGCTGCAGTCACTGTGGGGCGTGGTGCAGGGCGCCCAGTACGAGGACCTGCGCCGGCAGGCGGCCCGCGGACTGGTGCAGCTTTCTGAGGAGGCCGAGGCGGAGGGCAAGCGCGGCTTCGGTGGCTTCGGCATCGGCGGGGCCCTGGAGAAGGAGAACCTCGGAACCATCGTGGAGTGGGTCTCCCAGGAGCTCCCGGACGACAATCCACGGCACCTGCTGGGCATCTCCGAGCCGGATGACCTGTTCACCGCCATCGCCGCTGGTGCGGACACCTTCGACTGCGTGGCGCCGACCCGGCTCGGTCGCCGCGGTGGGGTATACACGCTCGATGGGCGGATGAACCTCTCCAATGCGCGTTTCCGGCGCGACTTCACGCCGGTGGATGCCGAGGTTGGCGGTTATGTGTCTGAGAACTACACCCGCGCCTACATTCACCATCTGCTGCGCGCGAAGGAATACCTCGCGGGCACGCTGTGCACGCTGCATAACCTGCACTTCATGATCAAGCTGGTGGACAACATTCGGGAGGCGATGCTGGAGGGCCGCTTCGAGGAGTACCGTGCGGAGTTCATGGGGCGCTACTACGGGCCGGGTTGGGAGCAGCGCCTTGGCTAAGCAGGATGAGGGCGAGACTCATCAGGACGCTGCCTTGACACAGCGCGACGCTGCTTTGACACAGCGCGGCACTGCTTTGGCACCGCGGGGCGCCGGGCGTTACGCGCCGAGCCCCTCCGGCGACCTGCACCTGGGCAACCTGCGCACCGCGGTTCTCGCGTGGCTTTTCGCCAGCCACAGTGGCCGGGCCTTCCACCTGCGCGTCGACGACATCGACGCCCAGCGCTCCTCCGAGGAATCCGCCCGCCGGCAGCTCGCGGACCTCGCTGCACTCGGAATCACCCACGACGGCCCGATCGTCTACGAGCGCGATTGCCTCGACCACTACGCGGCTGCCCTGCAAAAGCTTGCTGACCAGGGGCGGGTCTACGAGTGCTACTGCTCGCGCAAGGACATCCAGGAGGCCTCCCGTGCCCCACACGCCGCCCCAGGGGCCTACCCCGGGACCTGCCGGAACCTCAGCGAAGCGGAACGAGCCACGCGCCGGGCGGAGCTCGCCGAGGCGGGCCGTAGTCCTGCGTTGCGGTTGCGGGTCGGCAACCTTTCTTCCTCCGACGCCACCCCGGCCAGCCTGGTCACCACTCACACGATCACCGAAGGCTTCGCTGCCGGGGAGGCGCTGGGCGGTGACGTCCTAAAAGAAGGGACCTATACCGGCGAGGTGGATGACATGGTGCTGCGGCGCGGCGGGAACACCGCGCAGCTGGACGGCAGCGAGTATGCGTACAACCTGGCCGTCGTGGTGGACGATGCGCTCGCGGGCGTGGACCAGGTGGTTCGCGGGGATGACCTGCTGAGTTCCGCACCCCGGCAGGCGTACCTGGCTGGGCTGCTGGGGTTGCCGGAGGTGGAATACCTGCACGTGCCGTTGGTGCTCGGGACGGAGGGCAAGCGCCTGGCGAAGCGCGACGGGGCGGTGACGATGCGCGAGCTCGGGGTGGAGGATGCCCTGGCGTGGATCGGCGAATCGCTGGGGGAGGCGGTGGGCGAGCCGAATGGGGTGCGCGACGCCCTGGCGCAGGGCGCGTCACCGGCGGAGATCCTCGAAGGTTGGGCGGCGAGCTTCCGTCCGGAGCTGCTCTCCCGCGAGCCGGTGACCTACCTGGGCTAGCGGACCTCGCGGGAACAACGCACTCAAGAACGGCGGAACCGTCCGGAACGGGAGGGGGCCGTCGAGCGTGGGCTAGCGGACCTCGCGGGGCTTGAAGCGGGCGTCCACAACCGCGCCGCGCGCCTTGGCTGCAGCCTTCTGCGCGATCTTGGTGTTCTTCGCCACGAGCAGGCGGGCCTGGCGGGCGCGCTCCATGAAGAAGGTGCGGCGCGGGCCGGCGGTCCAGGTCTCGTCGATGATGCGCTTGGCGTAGGCCACCGAATCCGGGGAGCGGGTTGCCAGCTCCTCGGCCAGCGTGCGGGCGGCCCCGGCAGGGTCCTCCGCAACCTCGGAGGCAAGCCCCAGCTCGACGGCGCGGGTGCCGTCGAACACCTCGCCGGTCATGGTCAGGCGCTTCGCGGTATCGATGGGCAGTAGCTGCTTGAGGGAGAAGATCCCCGACATGTCCGGGATCAGGCCCCACTTGGCCTCCAGCACGGACCACTGGGCGTCTGCAGTGGTGAAGCGGTAGTCCGCGGCCGCGACGAGCTGCACCCCGCCGCCGAAACAGAAGCCCTCGACTGCCGCGATGACGGGCACGGGCAGGCGACGGAAAGCCCAACACGCCTCCTGGAAGGTATTGGTACCGCGCCACGGCCGGGGAGCGAAGGCCTTGGCGATGCCCGCGGGGGTCTTCAACGCGGAGCCGAAGTCCAAACCCGCGGTGAAATTATGGTCTTCACCTGCGAGAATGACGGCCCGAATCGTGCGGTCGCGTCGGATCTTGTGCGCGGTGGCGACCAGGTCGTCGAGAACGGACAGGGTGAGCGAGTTCAGCTTGCCGGGACGGCGAAGGGTGACGTAGGCGATGCCGTCCTCGACGTTCAGCGTGACCTCGCCGTGGCGGGAGGCGGGGTCGTCGTTGTGGGCGCTGTCCGGTGCTGCGGCGGAAGAGTGTTTATTGCGGGCTGTCATGGGATCACGCTAACCCACGGGTGCGGTGCTGCGCGGGGGATTGCGGAAGCTGCGTGGCGAGGGCCCGGGAGGTGTTCTTCATCACGCGGTCGCGAGTGCGGCCGGGAGAGCTTTTGGCGGTAAAATTGCTCCATGAGTTCAGTTATCAATCTCGTGCTTGGCGTACTGCTGGTGTACGTCATTGTCGGGCCACTTCCCCTCGGCCTGCAGCTGCTCGCGACCTGGCTTGTGCAACGCCGTGAGCAGAAGAACGGGCAGGGTGTGGTGTCGAGTGGCGATCGGCGGAAGCTGCTTGGAACGGTGCGCGCTGGGGTGTGGGCCTTCTTTGCCGGGCTCGTGGTCTGGGTTCTTTTCCTCAGCTGGACCCCTGACCAGCTGGGCCTGCCAATGGGTGGCCCCTATGCAGATTGGCAAGTGGTTGCGTGCGGTGTCGGTGCGGTGTGTGCGGTGGTGATGCTTTCGCTGCGGACCCGCTGGCTTTTCGCCGGCGCGCTGGGCGTTGTGCTGGGTTTCACCGCGGGGTTCTCGCTCGCGTGGTCCTTGTGGGCTGCCGCCGATGATTCCTCGGGACTGTGGGCTGCGGGCTTGGTCTTCCTGCTCGTTGGTTGCCTGATCGGGCTGAATTTCGTGGGCCTGATGGTGCCGTCCGTGCGTGCGGAACGGGCGCGCGATCAGCAGGCTGGCAGGTAGCGGCGAAGTTTTTTGGGCAAAATAAAAGGACCCCGCGCACCCGTGAGAGCTCGTTGACCCTTGCTGCATTCCTGCCCTGGGGGAGTTCACAAGATGCACGCCACGCGGAATCCGCCTAAAGCATAACGCATCGCCACGGCCCTGGCCAACGCTCGATCGTGCGGGTCAATCTTTCGGGCGCTGGCTTGCGGGGACGTGGGGTTGATTCCAGTGGGGTTGGAGCCCGGCCTCACGGCGGTTCCAGGGTCGGCTGTGCGCTTCGCCTCGCGGGGTCGGAAATGCTGCGAGCGCTGGGGATTTTGTGCGCTTGGTGGGCCTGGGTATAGTAGTCAGCGGAGGATTCGACTAGCGGCCTATGTCACACGCCTGGAACGCGTGCGGGGCTCACGCCCCTCGAGGGTTCAAATCCCTCATCCTCCGCAGTTGGGAAACCCCAGGTAGTTCGCTACCTGGGGTTTCGTTCGTTGCGTAGGGGCACAGTGAACTGATCCGGTGGGAGCTGCGGGTTAAGTAGCAAAAAGTGTGTCTGCCCGGCGTGTCGCCGGGTGGGCCCTTTTTATCTCATGGGCCCTTTCCGGATTCCTATGTTGTGTTGGTATTCGGTTGGG